>NZ_CP011312.1:2100000-2354065 GCF_000980835.1 Corynebacterium kutscheri | reverse complement strand
AGTGTTTCATCCTTAACTTGGTTAATTTTGGGTTTAGCCAAATTGGCTGTGGTGAAGGCCAATAAGTCCATAATTACATTAAATGAATAACGTAAAAATCTTTGCAGAACTTTTTAAGATACTTTGACGCCCCTTGAGACATGGAATTTTACTGGCCATAGTTACATAAGTAGTTGCGAAATCGAAGAGTATCTATTTTTCTACTTTTCACATAATTTCAAGCATTAGTCCCCATATCTCTTTGTGGTATTGACCTTTGTTTCCACAGGGTTTTCCACAGCTGTGGAAAACTTTGGTGAAGAAACTGTGGGAAAAGTTTTCCACAAGTTATTCACAGGGCTGTGGAAAACTTTTGGTGCAATTTTTAATGCTTCTACCTGTGGTTTATGTAATTTTTAGGATAACTCTCAACACGAGATTGAGAGTTATCCACAGAGTGGATTGTTCACAGGGTGTGATTTTCTCTTGCTTCTATTTGTAGTCTTTAGGAAAGGAATCAGTCCAAAAAATAGAGTTTCTTCACACTGAAGAATTTTGGGTCAGAATGAAAAAATAATTGTTTTACGCGTGTCGATACTTCTGTGACCGGCAAAAGTAGCTATGAGCAGCAGTGTAATTACTTATTTGTAATTTCAGGGGTAGCGGTGGGGGTGTTGCGTGTCGATTTGTTCGACGCTAGTTTTTTCACCTAATATGAGTGAGTCTGTCACTGCACCGAAAAGGTCTTTTGCCTTTTCTTCGCACGTGCTTTAAATGAGATCGACGCTAGGATGCTGGAAGTTTTCAGCATCGCTTTTTCTAGCTGTTGGTGTTTATGGTCTGTAACCCAAAGGGTCATAACTCTCATATTTTATTTATTCAAACTTATTGGGTGACCAGCTCGGCTGAGGTTGAGAATGCTTTAAACGATTTATTAAAAGCGTTGTTTAAAGCGCGGTTGCTCATACATATTTGCTAGGAGTTCACAGTGGCTAAGGGAAAGCGGACATTCCAGCCGAATAACCGTCGTCGTGCAAAGAAGCACGGCTTCCGCATTCGTATGCGTACTCGTGCTGGTCGTGCAATTGTTGCTGCACGTCGTAGCAAGGGTCGCGCAAAGCTTACTGCGTAATAGCAGTAGCTTTAAGCACACAGAAATGTAACACGCGGTGCTCCCCGCCCAGTACAAGCTTGAGAATTCTGAAGCGTTTCGCTCAGCGATTCGTTTTGGCAAGCGTGCGGGCAGGAGCACCGTTGTTGTGCATTTACATCTTTATTCATATGGTCGCCTTGGTTTTGAAGCACCCTTTTTTGGTGGCCCCCGGGCAGGCTTAGTGGTATCAAAAGCCGTTGGGAATGCGGTAACCAGACATCAGGTATCGCGACGGCTACGGCATATTTTTATGCAGCTTATCGACGATATACCCGCAGATGCTCAGCTAGTTATTCGTGCTCTGCCTGCTGCTGCAACTGCCAGTTATGAGGAATTGGCTGATGATGTTTCCCAGGCTTATCTAAAATGTCTCAAACGATATGGCACTCATGCAGAACATGAATAATCGGCCACGATCTTTGCTGGGACAATGGCTTTATAATGCGGTGCGTTTCTACCAAAAATATCTTTCACCGCTTAAGATGGGTTCTACCTGTCGTTTCGAGCCTGTATGTAGCGCCTATGCGCTGGATGCTTATGCTACACATGGTGTTTTTAAGGCAACTGTGTTGGTGTTTGTTCGGTTGGTGCGATGTGGCCCGTGGCATCCGGGAGGATTCGATCCTGTTCCTCGTGGGCGTAGATGGCGTTAGAAAAATATCGCGTGAGATATTCGTAAAGTGTTTCTGACTTAATGTGCGTGTGCCATGTGGCTCGTTAAATTTTAATAACCTTAACTCAAGGAGTTCTGAAAAACAGTGCTCAACTTTATCTACTGGCCGATTTCGGCAATCTTGTGGTTTTGGCACAAGGCAGTCAGCCTTGTCTTGAGCCCAGATTCTGGTTTGTCGTGGATTTTGGCGATTATTCTGCTGACGTTTACGATTCGTGCGCTTTTGTTTAAACCTACCCAGAATCAGATGCGTTCCATGCGTAAGATGCAGGAAATGCAGCCAGCATTGCAAGAGATTCGCAAAAAATATGCGAATGATCAGCAAAAAATGATGCAGGAATCGCAGAAGCTTCAACGTGAAGCTGGCGTGAACCCAATTATGGGTTGTCTGCCAATGCTGGTTCAGATTCCAGTGTTCATTGGTCTATTCCATGTGTTGCGTTCTTTTAACCGCACCGGTAATGGCGCTGGTCAATTGGGGCTTTCGGTAGAAGAAAACCGTGCTTTAGGTAATTACATCTTCTCTGCGGATGATGTTCAGTCTTTCTTGGACGCTCGCTTATTTGGTGTACCGCTGTCATCGTATATTTCTATGCCAGAAAGCATGTATCAGGCATTCCAGCCGGTAGATTTCACTCGTTTTGATATTGCGTTAGTGGCCGCACCGTTGATTCTCATTATTGTATTGGCAACGCACTTTAACGCTCGTCTTTCAGTTGATCGTCAAAAAGAGCGTTTGGCTTCTGGCAAACAAAAGCCACCAGCAAATGATCAAATGGCTATGCAGACTAATATGATGAACCGCATGATGCTGTGGTTTATGCCGTTGACTATTTTGTTTACTGGTGCACTGTGGCATATTGGTTTGCTCTTCTACATGGTGGGTAACAACGTGTGGACATTCTTCCAGCAGCGTTATTTATTTAAGCGCATGGATGAAGAAGAAGAGGCTGAAATTCAGGCTAAAAAAGATGCTAAGCGAGCATCTGCTCCAAAACCTGGTCAGCGCCCACAAAACAATAAGAAAAAGAAGAAATCTTAACCTCTAGCGAATATTATCGCTTTTACTAGATTTAAGTATTTTTTACCGTCCATTATTTCATGGGCGGTTTTTCTTTCCTTCCTGTCATGTCCAGGGCGCATGCTAAGTTGTAATGCGTATTTATAACTAAGTGTGTTTCACGTGAAACATGTTTTTATGAGGCAAGATAAAACAACACTTAAACATTGGTGTATACAGCACTAGTGGTTCTATGTATAGAAAAGCTAAAAGGAAGTAGTATTCATGGATCAGCATCATCAATCTGAAGATATTCCGGTTATTGCCCAAGAAATCTTTGGCGACCGGTTAGCTGATGCATGTTCTTATCATGAGTTGCTAGCTACCGACGGTTTTACTCGGGGCTTTATTGGACCACGAGAAATTTCGCGGTTATGGCAACGCCATATTCTTAATTGCGCGGTTATTGGTGAAGCAATGGATACCGGTATTCGGGTTGCTGATATTGGTTCTGGGGCAGGTTTACCTGGTATTCCACTTGCGATAGCACGTCCGGATTTAGACATAACCCTTATTGAACCTTTGCTTAAACGTTCAGTTTTTTTAGGTGAAGTAGTAGAAAAATTATCCCTTAATAATGTTCAAGTTATTCGTGGTCGAGCCGAAGAAAAACAAGTACGTACCACACTAGGGCTTGTCGACGTGGTTACTTCTCGTGCTGTTGCGCCTTTAGGTAAGCTAGCTGGTTGGTCTTTACCATTGGTACGTAAAGACGGAATGATGATTGCAATGAAAGGTTCTACAGTCCGGGAAGAACTTCTTCGCGACGAAAAACTTATTAAAAAAGCTGGTGGTGGGCGTGCCAGTATTTTTGAAGTAGGTAAACAACTTGAGCAGGCAACAACGCTGATTAGCATTAAAAAAATTCGTTAGCCTTCTACCCTGCTCTTGTAGAGACAAGTATGAAAAAGAACTAGAGTTGAACCCGGAAACTCATGCGGTATAGCGCGCTAAAAATTCGGGAAACCGGAACTATCTAAGAAGGATGATATGGAAGAGCACGACTGGGATGACACGCCTATCGCGACAGCAGCGCGAAGAGCGGCTCAGGTATTAACCCCCAATAGTCTACATCTGCCGCGTCCTCAGCGAACCCGCATGGTGTCTATCTCTAACCAAAAAGGTGGAGTGGGAAAAACTACTACTTCAGTCAATATTGCCGCTGGGCTAGCTATTAATGGCCTAAAAGTTTTGGTTATTGATATTGATCCTCAAGGTAATGCTTCTACCGCACTTGATATTCAGCATCATGTAGGAACCCCATCAATTTATGAGGTGCTTATCGGCACTAAAACCATTGAAGAGGTTATTCAACAGTCCTCGGTTAATGAGAACCTATATTGTGTTCCAGCAACCATTGACCTCACCGGTGCTGAGATTGATCTCATGTCGATGGTTCGTAGAGAGTACCGGCTCGCTGATGCACTTAATGCACCTTTTATTAAAGAAGCGCAATTTGATTATATTTTCATTGATTGTCCGCCGTCGTTAGGCTTACTCAACCTTAATGCGATGACTGCGGTTGAGGAAGTACTCATTCCGATTCAGTGTGAATATTATGCTTTAGAAGGTGTGGGACAGCTGCTTAATAGCATTACACAAATTCATAAACAGCTTAACCCTAATTTGCATGTTTCAGCTATTTTGCTCACCATGTACGACGGACGTACCAAGTTGTCTGAACAGGTTGTACAGGAAGTACGAGGGCATTTTAAGGAGCTGGTGTTAAAAAACAAGATTCCGCGATCTATTCGTGTATCTGAAGCTCCTGGCTATAGTAAACCGGTTCTTACCTATGATGCTGGATCCCCTGGTTCGGTGGCATATATGGATGCGGCGCGCGAACTTGCCTTGCGTGGAGATTACCGCCCGCTTGATTCATCGGAAATTATTGGTGTTGCACCAGAAAAAGTAATGGAAGAAAACGTGGCTCAAGAAAGCGAGGCTAATTAATGAGCGACGAGTCTCGAAAAGGTGGTCTTGGCCGCGGTTTGGCAGCATTAATCAATAGCACGCCTAATAATGGTGAACGCTTAGGTAAAGACGCTACCAATGTTATTTTTGGCGATCAGAAGACAACGAATAATAAGCCTGCTCATTCTGACTCAGCTGCACTACCTGATGAACAGTTAATAGCAGGTGCTCGTTATCAAGAAATTCCCGTTGGGTTACTCATTCCTAATGATAAAAACCCACGCAATGTTTTTGATGACGATGATCTTGGCGAGCTGGTGCACTCTATTAAAGAGTTTGGCTTATTACAACCAATTGTTGTTCGCCCAAGTGAACATGATCGCTTTGAAATCATTATGGGTGAGCGCCGCTGGCGCGCTGCTTCAAAAGCTGGCTTAGGTACTATTCCAGCGATTATTCGGGAAACCGAAGATGGCAATATGCTCCGCGATGCATTATTGGAAAATATTCATCGTGTGCAGCTTAATCCTTTGGAAGAAGCACACGCATACCAGCAATTGCTGCAAGAATTTGGGGTAACCCAAAACCAATTAGCTGATCGTTTGGGTCGTTCTCGCCCACAGATTACTAATATGATTCGTTTGCTTAACCTACCAGTGAATGTGCAACGTAAAGTAGCTGCTGGTGTTCTTTCCTCCGGGCACGCTCGCGCTCTATTAGGTCTCAAAGGCGATGATGAGCTTAAAGATAAGCTTGCTGAGCGCATTATTGCAGAAGGCCTGTCGGTACGTGCAACCGAAGAAGCCGTAACACTTATTAATCGTGGTGAAAAAACCGCAGAAAAGAAGCCACGAGAGAAAGCCCCTCCCCCGGAGTTTTTGCGTACTGCTGCCGATCACCTTGCTGATTCTCTTGATACCAAAGTTTCGGTAAGCATGGGTAAGCGAAAAGGAAAATTAGTAGTCGAGTTCGGTGGCCGAGAAGATTTCGAACGCATTATGGCACTTTTAGGCGGACGGGACTAGATTCCTATGCTCTCGGCTGTCTCTGCAATTAGGATGCAGTCGCTTTCTCAGGTGCATCCGCAATGCGCAAAGAATATTTTTTTCGAACTCGCACCGAAAACAGCTGATCGGGTTAAAAAAAGTGGTGACCCACGCTTTGAAAAAGAAGCGTGGTTTTCCACCGTGCTTACCGAGCAACCATCATGTGGTTTTAATATTGGTTCCGAGAAGTATAGTGTGGCCAGTTTATTATTTTGCGCACCTCAACACGCTCCAGGAGTGCAACGTATCCCTACTGCCCCAGCTAGCCAGGATGCATATCTTATAACGAGTATGCACATTGATCCTGGCTTTGCTGGCATGGGCTTAGAGACAGTACTTTTCGACGCCGCTATTAGAGAAATACAAATGTATGGTGCTACTGCCATTGAAGCATTTGGTTTTCATTCTGATTTTCGTGATGACGCTACTGATCCTCAACCAGTAAAAGTTATGGATATATTTCAAGCACATCAGGAAATAGGTTTAATGAGCGTTGAAGTATTAACTTCGGCTGGATTTCAGATTGTTCAAGAACATCCAGTGCTGCCTCGATTACGTCTTGAATTGCCACCACCACAAGCATTAATTTCCGCAATGGCGGTTAATGAATTATTGGCTAAAGTTTTAGTTTAAAAGATATATAAAAATGGGTGCAGATCTTCTCTTAGATCTGCACCCATTTTTTGACCTTAATTCTTCATTCGCTCTTGTTCTAAAAGCTCACTAAATTTATAAGTGCCAGTAGGCTGATTATCGTCGTCAAGCAAATAAAGGCGCTTTACTGAGACAACAATAGCTTCAGCAATAGCATCGCGGTGTTTTGGATCACTAAGAATAGCTACATCATTGGGGTTGGTGAGATAACCGGTAACTACCTCAACTGTAGGCATCTTTGTTATGCGTAATAGATCCCAGGTGCGTCCGTGGTTGCCACAGTTTACTAAACCAGTACGAGCTACTATTTCTCGCTGGATAAAACCTGAAAGCAGCTCACCAGTCATTGAACTAGCACCCATTTCAGAACCGAAATAGAAACTTGCCACACCATTGGCTTTTTCATTGTGGTAGCGGTCGCATTGCATACGAATCATAAGATCGGCGCCAAAAGCATTAGCAATCTCGGCACGGTCTTTATGCGTAGGATCATCGTGACGTGGACGAGAAATAATGGTTTCCATGCCAGCAGCAATCATACGGCCTTCGATACGATTAGCTAAATCCCAAATGATTTCTTCTTCGGTGATATCGCCAAAAGCGCCTCGAACGACTAGACCTTTATTTTCGCCACCGAGTGCTGGATCAATAACTACTCGTTTGCCAGTAAGTTTTGGCCCGGCATCGCGCATTCGCTCTCGCTCACGTAAAGCCTGTGGGGAACCACCTTTAATGCGACGGCCAAGGCGACTAAAAGCACGGATTGTGTGTGGCCCGCAGATGCCATCTATGTTGAGTCCATAGTTCATCTGGTAGTTCATCAAAGCATGATGGGTTGCTTCCCCGAAATGTCCATCAATGCGATCGGTATAGAAACCGAGTTCTTGTAGTTGGGTTTGCAACTGTACAACATCGTCGCCGACAAGCTGATTACTGGGTTGATAGCTCAATACGCGAGTGCCAAGACGATGCGAAGCCTCGCGAAGTACCCGCAGAGTGATATCGTCGATTTCTCCAGAAGCGATAATTCCACGCGACTGTTGAAAGCCACGCAAAGTGTTTGCTAGGTGATCGTCGAAAAGCGTCTCAGAGTCTGTGTACTGCTGAGCGCTACTGTTGCTTACGGAACCTGCGTACTCGTTAAGCAAACCTAGTCGTGCAAGAGCACCTCGAACTTCAGCGACCCGTGGACTGCGGTCGCCGACTTTAAGAATGTCGGACACGCTGTGGTTTTCCTCCTTAATCGACCTGCTGCACAATTCATGCAGCAGGCAACGCTGGCACCTACGATACCAGTTAGAGGAACTTCTTTAACTCCGCCACGATGTCAGACTTGGAACGAACTCCAACAAATTCGGAAACCTTCTGGCCATCCTTGAAAATTAAAACGCTAGGGATGGACAAAATTTGAAACATTGCACCCAAATTGCGCTCTGCATCCACATCGACCTTGGCGACGGTTACCTGGTCACCCATTTCCTCGGCAATTTCTTCGATGATTGGACCAAGTTTTTTACATGGGCCGCACCACTGTGCCCAGAAATCGATCAGTACGGGTTTATCGGACTCGATAACAGTGGATTTGAAATCTGCTTCGGTAAGGTTGATTGGCTTCATATAAGTTTTCTCCTGTCTTAGATATAAGATTTACACACTATAAAACATAGCCATGTGAATATTAGGAGCTGCATTAAACAGTGTCCATAAAGTTAGGGGTTAACCTTGGCCTAGCACTAGGCTAGTTGAGTGCAGTTAGTTAAGCCTAAAATTTAGGCTTCAAATTCGCTGAGATAATTGCCAGCATCAATAGCACCACGGGCACCAGAACCCGCAGCGGTAATAGCTTGCTGGTAGTGATCGTCAACCAGATCGCCAATAGCAAAAACACCAGGAATGTTTGTGCGGGTGGAGGGGTGTTCTACCTGCACATAACCAGCTTCATTGGTGTTGATGACATCACGGAACATATCTGAGCGTGGGTCATGACCAATGGCAACGAACATAGCGGTGACATCGAGGGTAGAGTTCTCGCCGGTGACTGTATCGACAAGTGCTAGGCCGGTAACAGTAGACTCGCCTAGTACCTTGGTTACTGCCTTATTGGTGAGAATACGAATCTTCTCATTCTCCTGGGCACGCTGGAGCATAATTGCGGAAGCGCGGAATTCTTCGCGGCGGTGGACAACAGTAACGGATTTGGCAAACTTTGTTAAGAAGATCGCCTCCTCCATTGCCGAGTCTCCGCCACCAATAACCGCAATGTCGTGATCACGGAAGAAGAAACCGTCGCAGGTAGCACAAGCAGACACACCGCGTCCAAGGAGAGTTTGCTCACCGTCGACTCCTAAATACCGAGGAGCAGACCCTGTGGCCAGAATGACGGTGCGTGCGAGGTGTTCTTCCTCATCAACCCAAATCCGCTTGATGTTACTTTCTAGCTCTACCTTGGTGACTAATTCCATGCGCAACTCGGCACCAAAGCGTTCTGCCTGACTGCGCATTTCCTCCATGAGATCCGGACCCATAATGCCGTCTTTGAAGCCGGGGAAATTCTCGACTTCAGTGGTGGTCATTAGCGAGCCACCATATTCAATGCCTTCAAAAACAATAGGCTTGAGATCAGCACGTGCGGCATAAAGCGCTGCGGTATATCCTGCTGGACCGGAGCCGATAATAGCAACGTCATGGATAGGTTTTTCGCTCACTGGGATACCTTTCTTAACTGTTTCTAGCGATGATATTCGTGCTTAGTCTAGCCGGGGTGAATACCATCTCTCTAAGCAGAACCATTCTAAGAGATTATTAATTCCCACTCAGCAAATTTTTATTTTTTATGCTTTGCGACGTTTTGAATACTGCTCTATTTGTTGCTGATCCCACTCTAAAATTTCTCGGATTTTTTCCCGTGCTCGACACCTACGAGTATGAATAGTATTAACGTTGACATTAAAAATTTTGGCTACATAGTCCACTTCAAAACCAGCAATATCAACGAGCTGAATTGCCCACCGTAACTTAGTTGGTAGCTGATAAATCACGTCGATAATAGTGCTGAGGTCAACATATTCTTCAATAGGTTGTTCAGTATGAATGCGGTGGATGCGAACATGGCGTACCTCATTAATACTAATAGTGCGGTGATCTGGAGATTTATCGGGTTTATGACGTTTATCAGCAGCATGATTTCGCACTAGCCGGTGCAACCAGGTACCAAAACTTGCGGTGCCTTGGTAGGTATGAATTGCCTGAGTAGCTTTAAAAAGACATTCTTGGAGCATGTCTTCAGCATCGGAAAGAGTGGGACTTTCTTGACGTACAATCCACCACAATCGTCGTAAGTATTTGTTAATTAAAAAGGTAAGAGCAATATCGTCTCCGGCTAAATATTTTTCGACGACGGCTATATCACTGTAGTGACCATAAATTTTATAAAGGTCAGTGTAGTTTTTATTGGTCGTGATAAGCGTATGTGGTCCGGCAAAAGAAAAATTTTCTATATCAATATAGAAGTTGGTAATTGCTCTGCGTTCGCCTTTTTTAATTGGCGGGTACGAAGAAAAATAGTTTGTTGTTGCGGGTTTTTGTGGAGCACAAAAAATATCAAGAATTGTTTGGTGATAAAGCTCATCAGAGTAGGGCAAGACCATACCCACCGGAAGGGATTGTCGAGCGCGCCTAATGCACGCTGATCCAGGGTTAGTACGATGCGTGGAAAGCATAATGAGCGGAGCTGGATCAGGCTCATTAAGTTCATCGGAATCGATTTTTTGGTGGGGGTACATGGACGTAAATACTGGGAAGAATAAAAGTACATACGGAAAGTTGAAATAAGTTTCCCCCAAGGAAAGATTTCTTAAACGATGTTTAACTGACTAATTAATTGGGTGTTTTCTTTACTTAATTAGTTAAGGATGAAAAAGTAATTGTTTAGCAAATATGCTTTTTAACTGCATTTATGCAGTTTTTTACATTAATTATGTCGGCTGAAATTGTATTTTCCTGGTTCTTACTAGCAGTTGCTTATACATCTAGTTTCAGGTGGCCACATACTGATTACTGCCCTACTCATTTATAGTGGCGAGCACCCTAATAGAGCTCATTACCCCCATAAAACGTAGAAAAAACTCCCCTTATACAGGGAGAATGCCAGGTGATCGGCTAACTTTTAGCTAACCAGTAGTTCTGGATAATCCACTTCTAGTGTTGGTGTTTAAGTAGTGTGCTTATGCTTTTAGGAACATAAGCACACTACTGGCTTATCAGTAAAAGGTACTGATGAATATTGATCGAATGATTCTAGCGCGTGTGATGGCCAACGACAGTGAGGTTGTCGATCGTTATTTCTTGTTGTGAAATGTTTTCTAACCACACAATATAATTTTTCGCAGTCGAATCCCCAACATCAATACGGGTAATTCTTTCTGAAGCAGTGACATTACTAATTAGTTCCGCCTCGGTTAAAGAATCAACTGTTTGCGGATCGCTCTCAGAAACGCCATAAACCTGGATATTAAGCTCCCCTAGGCTGATACCAATAACAATGCTTTCAGTATGAATACCTTCGCTAGGAGTTACCCAAATACCAGTTTTTGTTCCTACCGGAAGCACAATGGCGGTGTTGGGGTCATCGTCGAAAAGCAGATCGGCACTATTAGGAAGAATATTGTTATTCGGCTCCCAGCTAGAGACATCATCAAGGGGCACCACAATATTAGGCGCAGACACGGAAGTGGAAGAATTTTGGCTAAGCGTACTGTTATTAATAGGTGATTGGCTGGAATTATTATTAAAAAGACTGATGAGATAAGCAGTCAGTAGTGCTACGGAAACAACTACTGCAATAGCTGCCAGACCAAGTATGGCTATGCCTGCGCGAGAATAACCTTTTCGGCCGAAACCAGGAGTGCTTTCCGGTTGTGGTGCGATATCAGCAGCAACATCAATAGTGTCATCATTATCGGGTATCTGTACTGCCAAAAGTTGTTGAATAAACTCTTCGCCTTCAGATTTAACAACTGGCTCAACAACCGTTTTCTTTTCTCCGACTAAGGTAGCCAAAGCAGTACGGATGCTGCGGATATCTTTATCAAAGCTAGTGCCTTCTAAGACCGCCGGGAAAGCCAGAACCGCCATACCTGAGGTATTAATGCGGATTCGAGCGCGGTTATCTAAACCAATACTAGTGTGTGCACTTCGAGCTATAGTTGCTGCCTGAGCAAGTGGAGTAAGTGCCACTAGCGCAGCATAAGGATTGACTTCTTCGGTAGCAACCGCAGCAAGTGGGCGACCTGGGGTCCAATCAGCGATCACAATGCAACCAGAACGATAATTAATAATCTCGACCCCAGGAGCTATGCAATCAAGCCCTAAACCAGCTAGTAATCGAGTACGGCGGGATACCTCAGCTGCTTTAGCAGCGGCTGCCGCCGGAGTTAATGGAGCTACTGGAGCCTGACCAGAAGTATCTACAAAAGTAAGCGCAACTTCTCTTCCGGTGAGCTTTTCTCTGGCTTGCCAAAAACGTGCCCCTGGTACAGAACCATGATCGGCAAGTAATCGGAAGTGACCATCAGAAACCTCAGCGCCGGGTACCAATCGCGGCCCGCGAACAATACCCGCCGACATCGGCGGAGGCACTGGGGAAGCATTGAAGGTGGCGTCGAAACGCAAAGCTTCGGCCTCAACCTCATTAATGGGAGCCATAGGAGCAGATTGATCGCTGACTGTAATAAAGCGACGCAAACCTGGAATGCGATGTAATACCGTACCAAGTGTGGCAACCTCGCTGAGTCCAGAACGGCTGAGCACAAGCCCGGTGACAATCAAGAAGATAACACCGACCACACTCAGGATGACTAATTGGATAAAAGAACTATGTTGTGGCAGTACGAAATTAAGTCCCCCTTTTACCACTAAAGCCACCGACACACCTATTAAAGAGGAACCAAGTGCCCATAGTGAGGTATGCAGCACGTCCTTTGATCCTAAGTTTCCTAACTTACGACGCAACAACAGCGCACCAATAACCGCACCAGCGATAAAACCAAAACCATTTGCGGCACCGAGCAGAATAACTACCTGATGTGAATTAGTAGTTATATATGGTGCTAAAAAGCTCAGCACAATCTTGGTAACGGTAATACCGGCGATAATATAAGTTGGTGTCCACGCTTCCTCCCGGGCATAAAATACGCGTAGATGCAGCAGCACGAGTGCATAAGGAATAAGCGTGAATGCAGAAAAGCTTAAGGTCAATCCCAAAGTTGTGGCGGAATTGCCACCGAAGTTGCCATAGGCAAAAAGACCATGGGCAATTGAGGTACCAAAAGTACTAAAGAAAACCACGATGGGAATGAGGGCAATAAAGGTTAATTTACTGCCTACTACTAAGTCGCGTACTACTGCCCGGTCATCACCATTAGCAGCATTGCGAGATAATCGCGGCATAATTGCGGTTAATAATGTAACGCCGATAATGCCATAAGGCACCTGCAATAACATCCAATGCTGCTGATAAATAATGGGGGCATCGTCGCTAGCTAAAGAAGCAATACGAGTGGTAACGATATAACCCAACTGAGAGATAAGCACATAAACGACAATGGCTAATGCCATACCACCAAATTGCTTGAGGCGATCATCCAAACCCCATAGGGGACGCAAAGACACTCCGGCCTTACGAATGGGAGGGATCATAATCAGTGCTTGGATTACCACACCTAAGGTAGTACCAATACCGAGTAACAGAACATGAGGATCGGTGATCCCAGCTGGTTCACTTGGCGATAAAGAACCAGGCACAATCCAATAAGCACCCATGACTACGAGCACAATGAGGTTGTTAATAACTGGCGCCCACGCACCGGGTTTAAACACACCCTTGGTATTAAGTACTGCCATTAATAAGGCAAAAACACCATAGAAGAAAATTTGCGGTAATAGCAGATAGGCAAAAGAGGTTGATTGGATAACATTGACCTTGCCTTCAATATCTAAGGTAGTGCGCACTAATAGCGGTGCCCCAATAATTGAGATGAGCGTTACTGCCGCTAATAGGGTGGCCGATAAGGTAAACAGCCGACGAATAAATGCCGCTCCCCTATCTGCATCCTCTTTTTCTGCCCGAACCAAAACCGGTACTACCAAACTGGTAAGAACCGCACCTAATACAACTTCGGTAATCAGGTTTGGCAAGGTATTGGCAACATTGAATGCTGAAGCTACCGCACCACCAAGAGTAGAAGTGAGCAACACATTACGTAAGAAACCAGTAATACGTGAGATCAAAGTAGCAATCGCCATTGACCCGGTAGAACTGACTACCTCTTGGTCATTACTTTGTTGATTTTCTGGCTGCACCGAATTAGCTTGGGCACGAGTGCTACTAGTAGCAGATTGAGTAGCTACTGACGTACTGGTGCTAGGTGCAGAATTGTTAACACTTGAGCTGGCTGTACCGATTGTGTTGCTAGCACGTGTTGAAGCCACTGCTGGTGGAGTACTTAATGAGGAAAAATCATCGCTTTGCGATGGTGCTCGTTTAGTTGTGAAAGTTTCTTTAGGCACGGGCGCGGGTGCACTCGGAGTGCGGAAGCGACTGCGGGTACCAGCCTGGTTGTTTTCTTGAGGTACCTGTGAGTTCACGATTACTCGCATTCTTATTGGGATTCATTCACCGGAGTCGGGAAAGCGGGCGGTTAAGGCGATTGTTATTAAGGGACAAGCCTTAGTCAGACTCTGAGAGAAAAACTAAGGCTAGTGGGTTGGTTTATGCGGATCTGCGGATTCGTCCTCAACATCGTTGCGCCTATATATTCTGCTTCTAGGCATACGTGAAGTATTACGTGGGTAACGGTTATGCGCTAAACGTTTTTCCACACTTCGTTTACTTTTTTCTTGTGCTTGGGTTACCCGATGTTCTTCAGCTAATCGAGCACGGCGTCTACGCAGGAAGAGGCGAGAAAATAAGGCAGCAATAAGCCCAAGAACTAATAAAGTAGCAGCAGTGCCGGCAGAGAAAATCCCCTGCCTGGTTTGCACACCAATATCAATTGGCTGGCTAATAGCTACTTTATCGCGATTGGCTAGCCATAATTGTAAATCTGTGCGCCCTTTCGTATCAGTTAATTCTGCCATCATTTGTACCGTAATAGAGCCCTTCGCTGGAATAATAAGCTGCTCAGGAACCTCAATATGTACCCCTTCTGGGCCGGCATACATAATGGTTGCATCTACTGGTAGCGGCAAACCATTCTTTGCGACGATAAGTAGCGGCGAATTATTCGAGAACCGAGTATAAATATTTCCTGGTGGAATAAGGCTGACTGAATTATTTAGTTCTCGTAAGGTTTCTACGCCAGAACTTTGTAGTGCATTTATCTCTGTAATGTGCTTATCAAAGGTATAAAGCGAGCGTCTGCCGGTGGTACTTAATGTGCGAAGTACATCAAGGCGTAATGGTTCGGTAAAACCATAAGGAGTTAAAGTGATCGCGGGGTCACTAAAAAGTAGTTGCGTAAGGTTATCAATATGCGTAGCTTGTTGACCAGCACGGAGCACTTCAGTATCGGAAACCACTGTGGGATCAACTGCTGGGTTGAGCAAATTATTGTTTTCTGGTGAAACAGAGATTGTTGCATTCTTGAGGTAGTCCGCTAATCCTAACGGAGTAGTCGCTTCGGATTGAAACAGCTGATTAATGGTAGTAAGCCACGCGGTAGTGTTGTACTCGGCAGGAGCCATAATCAATGTGGGCTGGGTACTACTAAGACCTAACCTTAGGGCAGTATCGGTAGTAGCACTGCGAGCGTACACACTATCTAAGGTGTAATCATAACGGGAAGAATAAGCACTATAAGCAGTGGTTATGGGGGTATCGAGACCAGAAGCGAGGACACTAGCTAGGGCACTAGGATAGGTAACCGCTTGCAGATTATCACTGAGTAAAACAGATTGTTGCTCACTGCTTATATTATTGTCGGCAACAAGAACAGTAAGGGTAGCGCGTGGCTGAGCGGTTATCTCAGTAGGCGTATTGTTGGCGCGCCAGGCTTGTTCAATATCGGTAGTAGTAGAGTCCACCAATTTTTGAATCTGATCGACAGCTCGAGAATTTATATAGCCGTTAGGTGATATCACCACATTATCTAACGGTTCGGTACCTAAAATTTCTCGGATACTTTCATTACCACGCTGGAGTGCTTCGCGTAAGAGCCATTCGTTATTGGTAGCGGCGACAGCATTAATATCAGCCTGTGCCCATGGTAAAGAAACAACACAGTGATCGCTGAGTTGACGTAGTGCAACCAGGAAATCTTGTGCCGCTTGTTTGCCTTGCCCTGTTTCTAACGGCAGTTCTTCATCTTTTTTTAGCCAACTATCACGCAACCGCTGATTTTGTGATACTGAACTTGGCCGCTGCTCACCTACCGAATAACCATTGCTCATTCGGTTAAGTACATGCAATAACGCTGGATCAATAGCTATACAGCTGGCCTGGTTGAGGGCCGGATTTAAGCGCGCTTGGAGAAGTTCGTCGACAAGTGTGCGTAATCTACCACCGGCGGAAATCTCGTGGTAAATAGACTCATTGCTAAGAATAAGCGGTGGCGGATTAGGGGCATCTCCAGTTTCCCCATCGACGATATTGACCTCAGTGGTGAGTGGAAAAATAAGCGTTACTGGCGTGGCTGGTGGAGTGGATTCTTCATCTTCGGTGGTGGCACGCACACTTTGATGCTGATCTAATACCGCAAGCAAGAACCGTTCGGAATCATGTACTCCCTCGGTGGACTCAATATTGATGGTTACCGGATAAGCGCCAGGATCAGCAATATTAAAGCCGTTGAGATCACCGGCTACGGTTGGGATAGTGAGATCTACTTCCACACTCGACTTCGCGTCGATGCTATACCCTAGTGTGGTTGCCTGTGCCGTATAAGGATATTGCCCATTGGTTCCCGCAAGAACAGCTTGCGCGGTTTCTACAGTTGGTTCAGCATCGGCATGGCGAGGTTGAATGCGTAGTTGTTCGGCAGCGATAGCACTTTCAGAGTTATTGCTAATACGTACCCGTAAGCTAAGTTCCTCACCAACTGGGATTGCTTGTGGCTGATCGAGAATTTCGATCTGGATGTGCGGATTCGTTTCTTCTCCCGGCCGAGTGGTCGGATTAATCCATTGCGTACGAGAATCGTGGTTGGTCGGTGAGGTAGGCAGGGCTTCCCCATATGCCGGTGCTAAAAGTGAACCAGTATGTATCGTGATGCCAGCTGTAGTACTTGCACCGATAATAATGGCCAGACTAAGCAAACCTGGCCTATAACGTGCAGATATAGCCATTATCGTGGTGTAGCCCTTCCTGCCTTTTTCTCCGCGCGAGCAAAATCTGGGAGAAGTTCATGGGCAATGCGGGCAAGCTTGCGTTCATCGGCATAAGCGAAATGCTCTACTAATTCATTGGCATTAATCCACGCTACCTCAGTTACTTCGGGATCTTCATCGTTAAGATCGCCGTCAACATAGCGTAGTAAATGATGATGAACAGTTTTATGAATCCGGGTTCCTTCAGAAACAAACCAGTAGTCAATGACACCTAATGTGGCAAAAACTTGACCATGAATACCGGTTTCCTCCCATACTTCTCGCTCAGCAGTGAGATCAATGGGTTCATTGTTTTCTACGTGACCTTTAGGGATCGACCACAATAACCGACCACGTCGATCAAGGCGACCAATAAGTGCTACATAAATATTGTCTAGATCAACTGAACCATCGCTGCGCACAGCCTCGGCTAGACCAGAGACAACTAGCCCACCCGCTGAGGTTTCGGTACGAATCGGCATGGTGTTAGCAGCCGGGTTGCGTAGAGCATTGCGGCTAAGTGCACCGGTTTTGTGAGCATAGCGACTATTTTTAGTTTCCGATGATCTTTTATCTGATGCTCTTCTCGGCCGCGATTCCGAATTGAAATTATTTCGATTATTTTTTCCTCGCGAAGTACCAGTAAAAGTATTTACGCCATACGCTTTTTTGCTGTTTTGTTTTTTACTGTTGCTAAGAGTTGAAGTGTTATGTGTACTGTGGTTCTCTGCAGTCTCATGAGCCTTAGTGGTTTTTCGAGTTTTATTTTTAGTTATATTTCCAGCATAACGACGGTTTTTTCGTGTCGAATGGGTGGAATTTTCGTTGTGCTGAGTTTTCTCGTTATGGCTGCGATGAGATGCAGTCAATTTTCTAGTAGCTGCCAAAGCTAAGACGGAAGGAGTAACCGCAGCGTTTGTATTGTTGCGTGGGGTTTCTCGCTCTAAACCCTTATTGCGGGATCGGTTACGTCGGCGGCGACGCTGGCCGCCAGTGCCTTGTGCGTCGCCGTCTCGGGTATAGGGCGTATTTCGCCTCGATTCGGCTTCATTCATCTGCTTGATCGTATCCCTTATTCTGTGTCGAGGAAACTAAAGAAACACTTTTCGTGTTTGAGTCTTCACTTTTTCTTTTTATTCGGGTGTGGCTAACACTTCTTTTGTTAGACAGCGGGTTCCTTTTCGCAGGTGATTTCAGTAGGTAGAATCATGCGAGTGAATTCTGAAAACACCGTCCCTTTTGCTCAAGCCCAAGAAGCTTTGGCTGCGCTGCGCCCTACTGTAGTTCCGTTAGCTCAGCTTTTTGTTGATCGTGGTCATCGACTTTATCTTGTGGGCGGGCCAGTACGCGATGTTTTCATAGGAAAAATCAGTAATGATTTAGACTTTACGACGGATGCTCGACCGCAGGTAATTCAGGAAATTCTAGATAATTATGCCGATGTGGTGTGGGATACTGGAATTGAATATGGCACAGTGTCGGCAGAAAAAGATCAACAGCAAATTGAGATCACGACTTTCCGTTCCGATAGTTATGATGGTCAATCGCGCAACCCGGAGGTGCGTTTCGGGGATCATTTAGACGGGGATCTTATTCGCCGTGATTTTAAAATTAATGCGATGGCAGTGGAAATTTGTGCCGATGGTGAGTTTATTTTTCATGACCCCATGGGTGGTTTGAGTGACCTTACAGCCATGCTTATTGATACCCCGACTGAACCTGAAATCAGTTTCCATGACGATCCTTTGCGTATGTTACGCGCGGCGCGGTTTAGTTCGCAGTTGGGTTTTAAAGTTGCTGATCGGGTGAAAAAAGCTATGACCGATATGGCTGCTGAGATTAACCGGATCACTGCTGAACGAGTGCGCGTAGAACTTGATAAGCTCATTTTAGGCATTGCCCCATGGGAGGGTATTGATCTTATGGTGGAAACCGGTTTGGCTGCCCATATCTACCCAGAGCTTCCCGCCTTGCAATTAGCTCAAGATGAACACCGCCAGCATAAGGATGTTTATGCTCATTCCTTACAGGTATTAAAGCAAGCGATTGATAAGGAAGATGGTCAGCCGGATTTGGTATTGCGTTGGGCTGCATTGGTGCATGATATTGGTAAACCAGATACGCGAGCATATAACGAAAATGGCCAGGTGAGTTTCCATCACCACGAGGTTATAGGTGCGAAGTTAGTACGTAAACGCATGCGTGCATTGAAGTACTCCAAGCAGATGATTGCTGATGTAAGTGAATTGGTATATCTGCATATGCGTTTTTATGGATTTTCTGAAAACCAGTGGACAGATTCTGCGGTACGTCGATACGCAACCGACGCTGGTTCGCTTTTGGATCGTCTACATAAACTGGTGCGTTCGGATTGTACGACTCGGAATAAAAAGAAAGCGGCTCGTTTGCACCGAGCTTATGATCATTTGGAAGAGCGCATTGCTGAGATTGCTAAGAAAGAAGATTTGGCTAAGGTGCGTCCGGATCTCGACGGTAATGAGATTATGCAGTTACTTGATTTAAAACCGGGTCCGCAGGTGGGTAAGGCATGGAGTTATCTTAAAGAATTACGTTTAGAACATGGTCCAATGCCGCGAGAAGAAGCCATTAAGCATCTGACTGCCTGGTGGGCACAACAAAAAGAGATAACAACATAAGGGATTAGAAGGGGCACTGATTATGGCTGAGGAGCTTTTTGGCAGCACATTATTTACTGCTGTCGAGCGAGAAGATCCTGCTGCGGGAATGTTATTGGTAGCAGCACCGGGATTAGATAATGAGTTTTTAACTAGAAGCGTTGTTTTGTTATTGGAATATTCGCATCGATTTACTGTTGGGATAAATCTCACTGCACGCAGTGAAACAGCTGTGTTTAATGTTCTACCTGAGTGGGCGTCATTTGCCGCTAAACCACAGGCAATATATATCGGTGGGGTGTTAGAACAACAAGCTGTGTTGGGGATAGGGGTAACAGCAACTGGTGTTGATATTGTCGCGGAACCTCATTTGGATCGGATTGCTAATCGGTTAGCAATGGTGGATTTACAAGCTGATCCTGAAGCTATGCGTAGCAAGCTTGATGGAATGCGTTTTTTCGCCGGTTTTATGCAGTGGCAACCAGGTGAGTTGGAAGCAGAGATTGAAAGTGGCGACTGGTTTGTTACCCCTGCTCTGCCAAGCGATGTTATTGCGCCGAGCAATATTGATGTCTGGGGCGAAATTATGCGTCGTCAAGGAATGCCTCTGGCAGTGTATTCGACTTTTCCAGAAAACATTAACGACAACTAAAGTAATCTCCAAGAAATACTTTTGCAGAACAACTCTTTGTGCAGATGTGTCTTTCTTTTAAGGGCTCTGTTCACAGAAGGTGGTCATTGCTTGTAGATAGTAGATTTTTAGCTTTTTAGAGAGAAAAAACATGGTTTCACGTGAAACTAGCGAAAATTATGATGCTGAGAATGAGGACACTCCCCCATTTTTACCATTGCCAGGTACACCAGAACAGGCTATTCAGTTCAGTCAAGATGAGTGTGCTTCTTTTAGTGCTCAACAAGAAATTCGTTATGGCTTAAAAGAAACCTGGGCGGTTGGAGTTGGACTGGTTCCACTTGGCCTTGCTTTTGGTCTTTTATTGAGTCAAACCGGATTTGCTTGGTGGTGGGCACCCATTTTCTCAATCATTATTTATGCCGGTTCTACGGAGTACCTTGCTCTGGGCCTTATTACTGGTGGTTTAGGGCCAATTTCTGCGGCATTGACTGGTTTTATGGTGAACTTCCGGCATCTTTTTTATGGCTTAACCTTTCCCCGCCAGGTATTAAAAAACCCATTAGCTCGTGGATATTCTGCTTATGCGCTTACCGATGAAAGCTATGCTATTGCCTCGGTATCGTATTCACGGCCAATGACTGCAGTTCGGTTGATGACTATCCAAATCACGTGTCATACAATGTGGGTTTTATCAGGTGTTGCCGGAGCGCTTATTGGCCAGGTTATTCCACCAGATATCCATGGCATGGATTTTGCCCTTACTGCGTTATTTGTGGTTCTAGCTTGGGAAGCATTCCAAATTAATAAGGATTTTTCATTACCGATCTGTGCCATTCTTTTTGCCCTAGGGGCAGTTATTCTTGCGCCAGCGCAGATGCTCATGATCGCTTTGAGTGCTTATTTTCTTTTTCTTGTGATGCGTTTCCGGTCACCGAAGGTTGATCGTCGGTTAAGTTGGCGCAGGGCAGAAAAACCGGAACAGTGTAGTTATGGCGAGGGCGAAAAATAATGATTGGTGCGGAATATGGACTTCCTGAAGGCGTGAGTTTAATTGGTACTCTCGCCGTGCTTATTCCTATTAGTGTGGTTACTTTTTTGCTACGTTGGCTTCCTTTTAGTGTGGTAAAAACCTTAAAAGGTAGCCCGTTTATGGGTCTGCTTTCGAAAACTATGCCTGTGGGGGTAATGACCGTATTGGTTGTTTATTGTTTGTATAACGCGCGCACCCTACCGGGAAATATACCAGTGGCACTTCTTGCTACAGCGGTAACTCTGGCCTTACACATGTGGCGACGTGACTCTGCCCTATCAATTATCGGCGGCACAGTGTTCTATATGCTTATGGTCAATATTGTTTTCGCTTGATAAAACTTGTGTAAAACGAATATCAGAGAAAATGCAAAGTCAAAGACTTCTATCAACGGTAGTTACGCATTGTTAACTCTTTCGGAATGAATGCGCAAAACTGGTATCTCATCAACTAATCACCTATCACGGGATATCGCATCCGATATGGAAAGAAAGAACCTCTTCAAAAAGAGATAAGTCTTTAGATTTAAGTATGTTTATCTGTGAACATCACAAGTGAAACAGTACATGCTTAAGCTCATGATGGATTATCAAAGCCATAAGTTACGAAAAATAAAAACTTCTTACTACTAAACCCCTACTGCAATAATTCTTAGCTGCAGTAGGGGTTGTATGCTCTGACAACACATATGAGGAGTGCAAAAAAGCTTTATTTCAAAGTGGGAAATTGGGTAATAGTTTGTTGCCAGAGAGTATCAAACTCTTTTTCTGAGAGTACTTCGGCAGTGACATCTGGGAAATCCCCATAGAGATCTGGATGTGGAACAATACGTTGCGGATCAGTTTGTAGTCCTGCACTAGTAGTAGGGGTTGCGCCACCATGAATAGTGCCATCGGGAGCAAGTTCAATAATGCGGATGAGCTGACAGGTGCGTGCATCAAGTGGACGTAATTGCGCAGTATGAATCACGCTGCCGGCACCTGGCACCTCTAGGGTGAGACGAATAAAAATATCAGAATGTTCACTCATAGGCTTACTCCTTGGCTCAGTTCTTCAGTGGGATCTTGCTTACTATAGCGGGTGGCAAGCCATGAGCAGATCATTAATTGCACTTGATGGAAAATCATCAGCGGCAAAATGAGTAGACCAACCTCAGTACTAGCAAAAATTACCGAGGCCATGGGTAAGCCGGTAGCTAGTGATTTTTTGGAACCACAAAAAGCAATAGCAATGCGATCTGCCCGAGAAAAGCGGAGTAATCGTGAGATCAGATTAGTTAGCCACAACATGAGGCAAACTAGTGCAATAGATAAAAGAGTAAGGAATACTATTTGTTGCACATTGATCTGTGACCAAATTCCTGCCACAATGCCGGCGGAAAAAGCCGAGTACACCACCATGGTAATTGAGCCGCGATCAACGATTTTTGTGCCCTTTTTCGCCGCAAAATCCGCGACCCAACGTCGACATAGCTGCCCTAGAATAAAAGGCAGTAAAAGTTGAATTGCAATATCAGCAAAAACTTTGCCATCGACATTGATATGTGCTTCGCTCACATTCGACATCAAAGCCATGACCAGTAGTGGAGTAAGTACAACGCCTAATAAATTGCTTATCGACGCACTGACGATCGCACCAGCAACGTTACCGCGCGCAATAGAAGTGAAGGCTACCGAGGATTGCACGGTCGAAGGCACTAAGGTGAGATACAAAATACCTAAGTACATAGACTCGCCAATCACATGGCCTAGAGGTTGAAGTATAAGGCCGATAATTGGGAAAAGCACAAAGGTAAAACACAAAATAGTAAGGTGCAATTTCCAATTTTTTAAGCCGTCGAGGGCTTCATTCGTCGATAATCGAGCGCCATAGAGGAAGAAGAGCACTGCGATAGCAACCTTAGTGGCAAGAGAAAACCACTGTGCGAATTCCCCTTGGGCTGGTGCAATAATTGCGACAATGACCGCAAGAATAATCAGCACAATAAGGACATCGACTTTTTTCAATCGAGTGAGCATAAGCTATAAGCATAGGCCGTTGAGTGCAGCGATGCCTATGCTTTTTAGTTCAATGTGGGCTAGCTCGTGATTGTAGTTAGCTTAGTTCAAGAGTATCGCCGTCATGGGTTATGGTTTTGGCAATCAGCGGGTCGCGAGCGAGACCTTCGATAACTGAACCATCGACGGTAGAAAAATGTGAATTATGCTTAGGACAAATTGCTACTTGTCCTTCAATGCGGTCAATCACACCATTTTGGTGGGTGCAGGCAGTGGAATAGGCTTTGTACTCCCCTGCTGTGGGCTGAGCAATAATAAAACTATCGACGATAATGGCACCACCAACTGGAACATCATCGGCGGCAACAGTTGTCGGTGGGTTTTCGCCACCACAGGCGGTAAGAAGCGCGCCAGCAAAAGTTGTTGCTGTTCCTAGAAGAAACATTCTGCGGCTGCACATGGGTGACTCAGACATAGCATAAGTATGACATGTCATATTTATAAACGACAGTTGTGGGTAAAAAATTCAACCGTCTGATTGAGTTCTCATTGCTTGCGAAAATATTTTTATAATTTATGGGCACGAGAGGGTCTTGAAGTATTTTTGTCACTGTTATTTAAATATTGTGCATTCCCCAGCTTTTTAATGGGAGGCAAAAACGGATAGAAATTCGTTTACTGCTAGTAACTAGTCCCCTAGTGGGTTATATATAGATGCAACACACTATGTTGAAAGCGGCCTATAAGAGTTGTAGATATTTAAGTAGTCCAAACTAATATATCGAAATAAGTAGCTTTAAAAATCTGAAGTTCTTGCAGTAAATTCCTATTGCGATAGTGGAGATTGGTGAGATGGAAGTGATCGCAAGGCCTCTCGGATACTTAGCGGTGCTAACACATCACTATATTTCTCAACAAAATTAATTACCCATTGTGGATTGGTTCGGGCATAATCCCGTAATGCCCAACCGATTGCTTTATTAATAAAGAATTCTTTGGTGTCAAGGTTTTGGGTAATAATGGCTTGAAGTAACTCAGTATTAGTTTTCTGCTTAAAACCTAGCTGATGGATAATACTTACTCGACGCAGCCAAATATTTTCTTCCTGTGACCACTTAAGCATTTGTTCTTTGGTAGCAATCTCTCCTATTGGCTTGGCTAAGGCATCGACACTGTCCCACCAAGAATTGCGGGTAACAAGAGAACCCAGCCATGGAATGTGGGTGGTGGTTAGATCTTTCCGGGCACGAATATAGTCGATAGCGACACTATGAAACTCCCGCTGTGGCATCTGCCAAGAAGCTTCTACATAGTTAACGTCGAAAGGTTCATTTTTCCATTGACGAAAAAGTTCTTTCACCGCTTTGCGACGATCGGGTGTTTTAATGCCCAGAAAATCATAGCGATTGCGCAAATAGGCTTTCATTTGTGCTGCATTTGCTTCATTGGCTAGAGGTCGTAGCACTTTTTCTATACTCGCTAGTTTTTCGCTCATGATTTCATACTATGGGTAAGCGGTCAATAAAAAACGGTTAGGGCGAGAATGGGTGGTCGCAGTGAGTGAAAATCCTTTATTTGGCATAGGACAGTTTTTTCTGGAGTGGAATTTATGCAGATAAAAGAAGCCCAAATTTTAAGAAAATAGAGAAAATAAACCCTGGAAACAAAAGATTGTGCCATTTTCCACTCATAATAAGTTCTGTAACCTACATAAAATAACCGAACGAAATAATATTAAAAATTACCCATTCTACCTGTGTAAACATATAGCTATATAAAGCCTGGGGTTGCACACTGTTGCTATGGAATATCAAAAAGTGACAAAAAATCTCAGGTTTGAAAAAGGAATCTATTAGGTTACTTTTAGTTTTTTAAAAAGAAGTGTAAATTTCTAAGTGCATTGATCAGATGCATTCACACTAATTTTTTCCACTCCTACTCAGAAAGAGTTCCATCTTGAAGATTCGCAAGATTACCCTCACTATTGCAGGCGCAACCATGTTAGCAGGTGCTGCTGCAGCGATTACTTCTGCACAGGCTGCTACCTATTCGCCAGAACCACGCTCGACTCAGTGGTGCCATGAGACTTTTGGTGAAAACCAGCATGATCTGTGCAACTACTATAACTGGGCTAGCGAGGCTGCTCGTGTACTACGTGCAGAAAATGATCCTCAGGCTGAGGATTATCAGTTCCAGGCAGATGAGGCTTTGCGTCGCCTTTATGCAGAAAAGAAGCAGGGTATCTAACTTCTGCTTCTGAGTATGTGAAGTTGCTAGCTAGTAAAGTTTAAAAACATTTGGGGTGTTTTTAGAGCTAGTTACTGATTTTTTCGTTACTTGTTGTGAGGGCCCTTACGTGTTTTCCTTTTTGGAGAACACGTAAGGGTTTTGGGTTTTTAGTATAGCCCTTGTGCTGTGGTGTGTGCATGGAAAACAACCTTTAGTTTTTATAAGGTATCTGGCGGTTGTTGTGGATACTAACTTTCCCACGCTAGTAAGAAAAGTGCTGTGTCTTGAGATCAGCTTAGTTCACTGTGAT
The DNA here is from genome assembly GCF_000980835.1 of Corynebacterium kutscheri. NCBI lineage: Bacteria > Bacillati > Actinomycetota > Actinomycetes > Mycobacteriales > Corynebacteriaceae > Corynebacterium > Corynebacterium kutscheri. The sequence goes on along the minus strand of NZ_CP011312.1, from coordinate 2,328,388 downwards.
AGTCGTAGAAAACGTATAAGCTTATTCTGGTGTTTAAAGTTGTTTTTTGACGATGCGAAAGAATAAGAAAAATGAGTAGAAAACAAATTATTCTAGGTTTTGCTATTGCCCAGGTAATGTCTCTTATTGGTCTTTGGGCATCTGGGATATTTTCTGATGGAGCATCTCTAGCAATCATGGCACTAGCTATTTTGGGCTCGATAGTTATTGCTAGCGTAATTTGGCTAGTCGTTTATTTCTTTGTATATAGTGCACGGACGCAGAACAAAGATTCCTGGAACAAAAAACAGAAATACTAGATGCTTGCACGTTTTAACGCTTGGTTAGCGTATAAAACTGTTGTTAGAGCATATCTAATCTAATTTACAGAAAACACCACGACGTTATATCCGTGGTGTTTCGATGTTCAAGAATGAAAAACTTATTTTTTGGTTGCAGCCTTCATTGCGCGTACATAGTTGCTTAACTCTTTTTGAAGCGCTGGCATATCACTAATTATTGAAAGCTCAGGGTACTCCCCTTGGCAGTGTGATTCGATAATTGAGGTAATCGCTGAACCAGTAATAGCGCCAGCTGCACCAGCAGCCAATGCATCACGAACATGTTCTGGTTGAGAAATACCAAAACCTAACAGAATTGGTGCGCCGTCGAAACGCTTGATACCATCCACCACGTCACTTAAACCTGTTGTCTTGGAAGCACGCTCGGTACCAGTTACCCCATCACGAGAAATAGCATAAATATAACCACGTGAATGAGCCGCAACCTGAGCTAAAGTTTCCTCGCCTGCACGTGCCGGTGCAATAAAAATAGGGTCGATGGCAGCTTTTTTAGCAGCAGCAACAAAAGGTTCTGCCTCTCGTACCGGAACATCGGGTAGCAAAATGCTATCGGCACCAGCGTGAGCAAACGCGGCATAAAAATTATCTAGTCCGCGAGTAAATGCGATATTGCCATAAATCAACATGCCAATGGGGATCTCAGGAAAACGTTCGCGGATTTTTCGCACTAACTTTAGGCTGCTATCAACGGTAGCTCCATGTGCTAAGGCACGTAAATGAGAGCGCTGAATAGTTGGACCATCAGCTACCGGATCGGAGAATGGAACACCGATTTCTAAGGCATCGGCTCCGGCGTCGATAAGCGTTTCGATGATTGTCAGGCTGTCTTTTTCACTGGGATCGCCGAGCATAATGAAGGGGACGAAAGCGCCTTCATCGGATTGTGTGAGGCGAGCAAAAAGTTCTTGGTAGCGAGTCATGTTAATCCTTGAGAATCAGTGTTGGGTCGTTATCGAGCGTGGCACGCACATGATCGACATCTTTATCGCCGCGACCAGAAAGCGAAACCACAATGGTGATGTGCTCCTTGTTTTCCTCGGCGAGCGCAGCACGTTTGAGGGCATACGCAAATGCGTGTGAAGATTCCAAAGCCGGCAGAATTCCTTCTTTGCGGTTAAGTAGTTGGAAGGCAGCGAGTGCCTCAGCATCGGTGATCGCCACATAACGTGCTCGGCCGGTAGCGGCAAGATGGGCATGTTCGGGACCAACACCGGGATAATCCAAACCGGCAGAAATAGAATAGCTTTCCTCAACCTGTCCATCGCTGGTGCGCATAAGATAACTGCGCGCGCCATGAAGAATACCTACTGTGCCATTATTGATGGTTGCGCCGTGTTGACCGGAATCTAAACCAGCGCCGCCGGGTTCGGCGCCAATAAGTTCTACGCTTGGCTCGTCGATAAAGTCGGCAAAAATACCAATTGCATTTGATCCGCCACCAACACAGGCAACGACTACATCGGGAAGCCCACCGATACGTTCTTGTAATTGTGCTTTTGCTTCAGTAGAAATAATGCGATGAAACTCTTTAACGATGGTTGGGAAAGGATGCGGTCCGGCTGCAGTACCCAATAGATAATGGGACTCGTGGAAGGTAGCAGTCCAATCACGCAGTGCCTCATTCACGGCATCTTTAAGAGTGCCAGAACCAGAATCTACCGGCACAACTGTTGCGCCCATGAGTTGCATGCGATAAACGTTGGGTTGCTGGCGTTCTACATCTTTCACGCCCATATAAATGACACATTCTAAATTAAGTAGCGCGCAAGCAAGTGCGGTTGCGGTGCCGTGTTGGCCAGCTCCGGTTTCGGCGATAATCCGTTTTTTACCCATTCGTTTTGCAAGTAGCACTTGGCCAATAACCTGGTTGGTTTTGTGTGCTCCACCGTGAACTAGATCTTCTCGTTTCAAAAAGATACGTGCATATCCCCTCCCCTGTCCGTCGAGTGGTAGGTTGGAACACTCGGTGAGCGGTGTGGGACGACCAAGATAATCATGAAGGTAACCGGCAAGTTCTTCGTGGAAACTGGGATCGTTTTGTGCATCAACAAAGGCTTGCTCAAGTTGATCGAGTGCGGGTATGAGTGATTCGGGAACAAACTGACCGCCAAACTCGCCAAAGTAAGCGGGCAATAAGGTTTTAGACTGTGACTGAGTCATGAGAATCCTTTACTTGTGGAAGCGTCTTATGTGAGAAAAGAGACGGTGAATGGCACCGGCATCTTTATAACCGGGTTGATTGGGGTACTCTACGCCAGAATTAATATCTACTCCGGCAGCTCCAATGGCGAGTGCGGCATCAATATTGTCAATACCAATACCGCCGGCAAGTAGAATATGTGGGGCTAGATCTGCCGGAATGTGTGACCAATTGAAGCTCTTTCCTGTCCCGCCGGCACCATTATCGAGCACGAGCTTATCGACGCTATCAAGCAGGCTGCTGGCGATTATGGCAGGATCATGAAAGCTGTCAAAAGATAATGCGCGCCATAGTTCCACTTCTGTATCTACCTCGGAACGTACCTGTGTGATAAGTGCTTGTTCTTTTTCTAGACTGCCTTGATAAGGGGCATGGACTTGAATAGCAACAATGCCGGGCTGGATAAGTTCATGCCAATTTTTAGTGCGACGACTCACTGCTACGTAGTCGAGTCCAGGTTCCGCGGCGATGATTTTTTGCGATGTTTCACGTGAAACATTGCGAGGAGATGCTTCCTCAAAAATGAGACCGCCATAGATCGCGCCTACTGCACGAGCGACTTGGGCGGCCGAGTCGGAGGTAAGTCCACAGATTTTAGTGGTACCGTAGATCAATTTGCGAACAGCGCGATCAATATCGGGCTGACTGGTTAATTGGGAACCTACTAAAAAACCATCAACATATCCGGACAGTGCTCGCACAGTTGCGTTATCACGAATACCTGATTCGGCAATAACTACTGTCTCTTTGGGTAGCAGTTGGGCAAGCTCACCTGAGCGAGAAAGATCAATACTAAGATCGTGCAGATTGCGATGATTAATTCCGACAATTGTTGCGCCAAGAGCAATTGCTCTTTCCACTTCCTTCTTGTTAATAACTTCGGTGAGGATATCTAATCCTAGTGAATGCGCAAGGGTGGCAAGACGCGTATAGGTAGCATCATCAAGCACACTGAGCATAAGTAAAATGGCGTCGGCGCCAAAATACCGAGCTGCATAAATCTGAATATCGTCGATAATAAAGTCTTTACACAATACCGGAAGATGCGTAGAACTAGCCACCGTGGCTAGATGATCATAATCTCCACCGAAACGCTCTGGTTCGCAAAGAACTGAAATGCCTGCCGCATACTGTGAATAAATACGCGCAATATCACCGGGCTGATAGTGCTTACGGATTAACCCAAGCGATGGTGAAGCCGATTTACACTCCATAATGAAGTGTGGCTTATTGTTGGCGCGGAGATTTTGATACAGGGAACGTGTTGATGCTGGTAGTTGTGCACGATCAACATGGGCAATTCGTTGCTGAATCTCAGCAAGATGTTGGCGACGAGAAGAAACAATTTCTTCTAAAACAGTGGGAAGTTTATGCATTATATAGTGCTCCTTCCTGGGCGGTTAACCATTGGTCGACGGTGCCGTCGCTAAGTAAATCGAGAGCAAGCTCAACACCTTCTTTTATTGAATCAGTGCGACCATGAACATAAAAGATGGCACCTGCTGAGGCTGCAAGGGCGTCCCGATGTGCGGGTGTACCATGTCCGGCGAAAGTTTTTCGTAACATTTCGGCATTTTCGGCAGCGCTACCACCGGTGAGCTCATGAAGCGGATAGGTGTTCAGTCCGAGTGATTCCGGGGTGATCTCAAAGTGGCTGATCTCGCCGTGCTCATTGAGTTCCCATATTGTAGTGGCACCATGCAAAGCAATTTCATCCATCCCAGAACCATGGATCACTAGTGCACGACGACGACCCAAATCGCGAAATACCTCCGCAATAGTTTGTCCTAGTTGAGGATTAGCAATCCCCATGATCTGATACTCTGGGCGCACCGGCGAAAGAATCGGGCCCATGGTGTTAAAAATTGTGGGAACCTTCAATGCTTGTCGTACAGGTACTACATGTGCAACTGCTGGGTGGTAGGCAGGAGCAAAAAGAAAAGTGAAATGAGTATTATCTAGCTGACGCACCGCGGCATCGCAGTCCAAGGTAAGTGGAATGCCGAGCGCTTCTAAAACATCGGCCGAACCCGAACGAGAACTTACTGAACGATTGCCACATTTAATAACCTTTTGGCCTGCTGCGGCGGCAATCATTGAAGCACCCGTGGTGATATTAATAGTGTTCAGCCCATCTCCCCCAGTGCCAGCGGTATCAATAATTCCCTGTCCGGTTACCGGAAAAGGGCGTGCTACCGCTAAGAAGGCCTGGGCTACTCCACTGAGATCAGCTTTGGTTTCACCGCGAGTTCGAATAGTCGCAAGTAGTGCTGCGGTATGTACTGGATCGTATTCCCCTGCTGCCAATGGTTGAAAAACTTCGATAACTTCTTCGGTAGTAGGTGTTGGATTATCTAAAAAGCGAATAAAACGAGTTTGAGTTAAAGAGTCCATGGGTCAGCCTTTGCTGGATATGGTGGATAATAGTTGGTCAATACAGCGGTCGAGAATAATTGGTCCGGTCGGTGAAAGTACTGATTCTGGGTGAAATTGCAATCCAATAGCACCAGCAATGGCATCCACAGCATCAATACCATCACTTATAGTAGGTATTTTTTCTCGGTCTAGTTCGGCTGCCATGACCACCTCTCCTATTTCAGAATCGCAATAGGCAAGATCAATAAACTCTGAAGGAGAACTGGTACATCCCAGTGAATGGTACCGAGCAATAGGAACTTGGTTGCCACGAAAATTGTTTTCCGGGTTAGCGTCGATACGCAAATCAGTAAAGATGGGTGAAGTGCATCCGGCGGTAGTTAATCGCATAATATCGGTTGTGCCATGTACTGGTCCGCAGGGTTCGACAGTGCCACCGAAGTGTTCGAGTAATGCCTGGAAGCCGAGGCAGATTCCAAGCAAGGGAATACGACCGATGGTTGCGTTAATAATTTCCATCATATAACCGGCATCTTGAGGATGGCCGGGTCCTGGAGAGAGACAAATGAGGCTAGGTTGGGCTTCCAATACTTTTGTCACTGTGACATTGTTGCGAAAGACGGTACAACGGTAGCCGGCGACGGCAAAAGCATCAACTAAGTTGTATACAAAGGAATCACGGTTATCAATAAGCACTACATGAATATCATTGCGAGACATTATCGCACCACCGAAACTGTTTTATTTTGTGCTGTTGCTAGGGCGTGCAGAACTGCATAGGCTTTATGCACGGTCTCATCGGCTTCGGCTTGTGGTTGAGAATCCCGAACCACACCCGCACCGGTTTGTACTACCGCTTTTTGATCAACAATAAAAGCAGATCGAATAACAATGCAGGTATCCATTGATCCATCACCAGCTAAATATCCCACTGCCCCACCATAGGAACCGCGTCGATGCTTTTCGACGCCACGTAACAATTCCATTGCACGCAATTTAGGTGCGCCAGTTAGTGTTCCCATATTCATACATGCACGATAAGCATCGAGAGCATCGAAATCTTTGTGTAGAGTTGCAGTAACACGCGATACTAGGTGCATTACTCGCGAATAGCGGTCTACCTGTAATAAATCGGTGACGCGCCGAGTTGCGGGAACAGCTACGCGGGCAAGATCATTGCGGGCCAAATCAACCAGCATGGTATGTTCGGCAATTTCTTTAGTATTGGTGCGCATTTCTAGCTCGGCACGAATATCTAGTTCATGATTAACGCTGCCATCTGGATTTAAACCACGCGGACGGGTGCCAGCAATGGGATAAAGCTGTATCTTTCGGGTCGATGCATCGAATTTTAGATTAGATTCCGGTGATGCTCCGATAAGTTCATAGTTGCGATCATTAATAACCCCACGCAGGTAAAACATATATGGTGATGGATTGCTTGCACGCAGCATTTGATAGGCAGCAAAAGAGTCAGGACAGTAAGCACTAAATGTACGTGCTGGGACTACTTGGTAGATCTCTCCACGACGAATCTCTTCTTGTAAGGCAGCGACTTGCTTACGAAACTCTGCATCGGATATATCGGCAGTAACCTTCAGCGTCTCGGGATTATCGACGTTTGTAGATGGGTTGGAAGCAGTATTTTCATAAATATTGTGTGCAATCTTTTCACTCAAGGTACTCAATTCATTTTCGAGTGCTTCTGCTGAATTTGCGAGTATTTCTAGGGTGGAGGTGGCGTTTAAATGATCCACTTTTAACAAGTGCTCGGCGACCACAAATTGATAATCAGGATAAATGTTGGCTGCGGTTTCTACTGCCGGCAGGTTTTCAAAAGTTTCCAGATAATCAAAAGCAAAACCACCGGCGATAAAAGGAAGACTCTTACTGCTATAACCTGCGTCATGTTGTAACGCACGTAAAACTTCAATATTGCTGGGAGCTTGTAAGCGTTCACGTTCATCAGCGGCTTGCGATATAGGGAATCGAAAAACTGCTTTTTCGGCTTCTATTTCATTTTCATTGTCCACAATAAGGTAGTGGAAAAGCTGTGTGCATAACTGTTTAAGAATAAGTTTTCCTACGCTAGTTAAAGCTACGGCTTCAACATCGTGGCCATGACAGCTCACTCGTAGGGCAGCTTTGAGAACGCAAATTGAAGTGGTGTTCTTTTTTGATGCAATATCAGAACTTTCTAGCAGCACGGTATCGCAACGATCTATTCCCCCGAGGGCATGAAAAAGTGACGAGGTATTCTCGTGATAACGCACGCTGCGGTGACCAGTAAAAAAGTAGGTGCTCATTACACACCAACTTCGCTGTGTGCAGTTGAGGTATTTGGTCGGGTTACAATAATCGTCATTATCGGCACGGCTTTCTTAGCTAAGCTCGCTGATTCTTATCTTAGAAGTCCAGTACCTATAGAAAAAGGCTCGCTGCTTCTTCAAAGAAAAGCATCGGCGAGCCGGAATATATGAGTACAATAACAGTGGCTCGCGATTACGCGCGCCACCACCAGTTACTCATAGTTTTATACATAGTGCGTTAGTTTAGTTTCCGCAAAGCTATTTTTGCAAAATATTTTTGTGATCTCCGGTTATATTAATCCTAATAGTGTGCAGGATTACATGGCATTTAAGCTGCTCACCGAGATAGTTTTTAATGCGGCTGGGTAAGAAAATTAATTATTTTCATTCATCTGATTCTTGGGCAGCACGTCGCACTGCGGCAAGATCTACCTGTGGTGCGGGAGCGGTAATTTCAGGGGTTGCGGGTTCGCTAACTTCGGAGGTTGTTTCTTTCGTAGAAGCGGAGAGGTTTTTTTCATGTGCTTCCACAATAGAAATGGTGCGAGCGCCAAAATTAGCGCCGAGACTCAAAAACACCACACTGGCAATGATGCTAAAGGCAACAATAAGCCACATCCATCCGGTAGCAATAAATGCTATGAGTGCACCAATAACAAGGGAGATTCCGCTGACGATCCATAATGGACCAGCAATTTGGTGGGCAGCTTGCCAATTTTCTTGAGAAGCACGTACTTCTGGTATCCGAAGTCCAATTATGGAGTTGCCTGGAAGTTTCTTTGTCCATGCTAAAACACCAATCACAATAAGTGTGAGTGCAAAAATAAGAAGGATGCTGCCTAGAATCATGGTTACCACTTTAATGCCTATGACGGAGAAATATTTTTCTTAAAAACTGTGCTCTTCTGGTATCGGTGAGATGGGGCTGGTTTTAGTTATTTTCTATTAGCAACAAACCTTTTCGCTATCCCACATTGTGGGAATCTCTTTTTAGATAAGTGGTCTAAGAAGACGGCTAAAGGCATTCGTATGCAATGAGAAAAAATCGTCGAAAAGTAAAAAATGGAAGCATAATATGGCCTCAGTGTGGGAAATAACGCTTCCTAAAAGAGATGAAATACCCCACAGTAAGGTTTCACGTGAAACTATAAAAATGCCGCTAGACGGTTTTGTTCACCAGGTGAGAAATTTAAGCGCTCGATAGAAATATGAGAAATCGTTAAAAGAGGATAGATTAGGTGCTAACCCACGCAAGTGGACAGAAGCAAACAACGGTTAAGCGGGTCAGCGTTATGCTCAACGCGTTTGGCTGGCGTCGTCTCCTCTAAGGAATATACATGGACATGAAACGACTCTCTTCGTCGCTGCTGTTTAGAATCATTGTCGCCATTATCTTGGGAATTATTTGTAGTTTTTTCCTCTCAGATTCTGTGGCACGTATTTTTGTGACCTTTAATGGTCTTTTTGGAAACTTCCTTGGCCTCTTTGTGCCAGTGCTTATTTTTGCGTTGATTACTCCCGCCATTGCAGGACTGGGACGTGGTGCAGGTAAGTGGCTGGCTGGTACAACCGCTATTGCTTATGTATCGGCATTGCTTGCCGGGCTTCTTTCCTGGTTGGTGGCAGCCACGATATACCCTTGGTTGCTTGCTGCTCAAAGTTCAGTCAATATCAGTGATGTTGAAGCAGGTGCACTAATGCCATATCTTACGGTGGAAATGCCAGCCCCGGTAAGTGTCATGACAGCACTTATTCTGGCTTTCGTGATTGGCGTAACCATGACAAACGTTAAATCTGACACCTTATTTGCCAGCGTGACAGATTTACGTCGCATTGTAATGAAGGTGATTACTGGCTTTATTGTGCCGCTGTTGCCGGTGTATATCTTCGGCATGTTCTTGTCGTTAGGCATGAACGGCAACTTGGTTGATACGCTATCGGCTTTCGCTAAAGTACTCGTTTTAGCAATCCTGATGAGCTTCGTTGTTCTGATTGTGCAGTTCTTTATCGCTGGGGCATTTACAGGCAAGAACCCATTTGTGGCATTAAAGAATATGATGCCGGCCTACTTCACCGCACTAGGTACCTCCTCTTCGGCAGCAACCATTCCGATCACCTATGAGTGTGCTCGTAAAAATGGGGTATCGCAGTCGGTAGCCGGTTTCGTGGTTCCGCTATGCGCCACGATTCACCTATCTGGATCCATGCTGAAGATCACCTTGTTCGCCTTCGCCATTATGTTTATGGATGGCATGGAGATTCCGCTTAGCGTCGCTGCTGGCTTCATCCTTATGCTGGGTGTGACCATGGTTGCTGCTCCTGGTGTTCCTGGTGGCGCAATTATGGCTGCCGTTGGTTTGCTTAGTGCTAACCTTGGTTTCAGTGACGATCAAGTTGCCCTGATGATTGCTGCCTACATCGCCATCGATTCCTTCGGTACCGCCTGCAACGTTACTGGTGATGGTGCTATTGCCATGGTGATTAATAAGTTCGCCAAGGGTGATATTGAGCGTAATGAACTCGACGGTGCCGATGATCTTGGTTTGGCCGTGGTAATTTCTGGTCAAGATGAACAAGATGCTTAGTTCTTTAGCACAATACCAATAGAAACAAGCCGCCTTCGGGTGGCTTTTTCTTTACCTGATTTAAAAGATGGGTGGGTAAAACGTCGAAAAGCAAAAAATATTAGGGCAGCAATTCTGCTGAAAACCGGTTATATGCTGTAATGATGCCGATGAGTAGCTGAAGGTTGTATGCTTAAATTCCATGGTTAATAAGATCGGTTTTGACCGTGGACAATATATCGAGATGCAATCCCAGCATATTAAGGCTCGGCGCGAAGAGATAGGTGGCAAGCTCTATCTCGAAATGGGTGGCAAGCTTTTCGACGATATGCATGCCTCCCGTGTTCTACCCGGATTTACCCCAGACAATAAAATTGCCATGCTGGAACAAATCCGCGACGAGGTCGAAATCTTAGTCTGTATTAACGCCAAAGATTTAGAGCGACATAAAATTCGTGCCGATCTAGGTATTTCTTATGAAGACGATGTGCTGCGTCTTGTTGATGTATTCCGTGATCGAGGCTTTTTGGTAGAGCACGTAGTGCTCACTCAGATGGATGATGAAAATACGCGAGCAATTGCCTTTAAAAATCGACTAGAACGCCTAGGACTAAAAGTTGCTCGTCATCGAGTTATTCCTGGCTACCCCACCAATATGGATCTTATTGTTTCCGAGGAAGGTTTGGGGCGCAATGAATACGCTGAGACCACTCGAGATCTAGTTGTTGTTACTGCACCAGGGCCTGGATCAGGAAAACTAGCTACTTGTCTCAGCCAGGTGTATCACGAGCATCAACGTGGCATTAATGCCGGCTATGCTAAATTCGAGACCTTCCCAATTTGGAATTTGCCACTAGAGCATCCGGTTAATCTTGCTTACGAAGCCGCCACCGTGGACCTTAACGATGCCAATGTGATCGACCACTTCCACCTCAGCGCCTACGGACAGTCAACGGTTAATTACAACCGCGATGTAGAAGCATTCCCCCTACTAAAAACCTTGCTGGAACGACTAACCGGTACTACCCCATATCAATCGCCTACTGATATGGGAGTAAATATGGCCGGAAAGTGCATTACCGACGATCAAGTATGCCGCGAGGCGGCCAACCAGGAAATTATCCGCCGCTATTTCAAAGAGCTTGTCGACGAAGCACGTGGCGGATTAGACGCCACTCAATCTGAGCGTGCTGCCGTGGTGATGGCTAAAGCTGGTATCCAAGTGGCAGATCGTAGCGTGATTGCTCCGGCACGTGCCAAGGAAGAAGCTACCGGCGCACCAGCATCAGCTATTAAACTCAGTGATGGCCCAATTATTACTGGGCGTACTTCCGAACTTTTAGGTTGCTCGGCAGCAATGCTACTGAATGCCTTAAAACACCTAGCTGGTATTGATGACGGAGAACTATTGCTCTCCCCTAGCGCTATCGAACCAATTCAAACGTTGAAAGTAGATCACCTAGGAAGCCTCAATCCGCGCCTGCATACCGATGAGGTACTAATCGCTTTGTCGGTATCGGCATCTACCAATGATCAAGCGCGCCGGGCTCTTGATGAATTGAAGAATCTACGCGGTTGCGATGTGCACACGACGACGATTTTAGGCTCTGTTGACGAGGCTATTTTTAGAAACCTAGGTGTGCTAGTAACCAGTGATCCAAAGTTTGCCCGTAAGAGCTTGTACCAGAAACGCTAGTATCCTTTGATGTTTGGTGTGAGCATTTATGTGCTGAAGCTGGACTAAGTAAAACAAGGATTGTTGTGAAAAACCGTGCTGAAATATAACGGCACGGTTCTTTGATGCTGATAAGTGAGAGGAAGCAATAAAATTTTCTCTTAGAAAGAGAGATCGCTGCAGTTGTCGGCAGAAAAGTTCTAAAAAATGTTTGCGTACTGGCAATTCTGGGGTTAGAGTGGAGAAACACGTATGACCCCGACTCCTTCTCTTTAAGGAAATTTTATGAATTCTATTAAGAAGTTCGGCGTATCTTTGATCGCTGCAACCGTTATCTTGGGCGCAACCGCAGCTCCTGCAATGGCCGAGACCACCGACAATGGAGCAGCATCCTTGTCCTCTGCTTCTTCTGAGCTCAACCCTACCGAGATCAATGAGTTCTTGAAGATCTTCAACACCATGTTCAAGACCATGAACGATGCCTTGAACTTTGCCAACCAGCTCCAGAAGCTACTCGGCAAGTAAAAATAGCAACAACCGCTGCCCTGGTATTCATTACCGGGCAGCGGTTTTGTTTTACGTAAGTGCGATAATTATTCCTTAACAGTTGGTGTGATGGATTCGTTCATGTGTTTGTTTCATGATAGTGAGCATTTTGTTGGGTTAGCTGAGGGGTTTGAGCTGGTGTGATGCTCTTAGTAGGTATCGCCAATTATGCTTGAATGTGTTTTTTAAATAGCTTAGATGGGCCGCTATGGCATCGCTAATTTATTTATATTTACTGCTCGTGGAATCGAAGACTGCCTGGGAATAATTTAATATGAGCATACCTGTGAACCTTAATAGCTGTGTTTCTTGGCCGAAACGAATAGTAGAGAAGTGATTTATTTAATGCTATTGATTAGGTACCAAAAACTAGATAACGTGTATCGTAATTTAGCACTATAGAGATAGGAGAGACTATGCCCCTCTAGCTAGGGCATTACTTTCGGTAATTTTAGCTGTTATCTTTTTGCAGAATAAGGATTCTCTACTAGTGCGGAAACAAATGACCCAGTGGTTTTCCAGCAGCGTCACAATCAAACTGGTGCAGGATTATGAGTCACTCCAGAGTTCTAACTCAGACATTCCACGTACCATAAATGAAGATTCGACAGTAACCTTCAACCTTGGAAGCACGAAGTTAGCACTATTAGACTTGCATGCCATCACCGCTTACGTAAGTGGAGGAAGAGAAAATAGAGGATTCTGGGTGGAGTTGACTTCCCTAGAACAAGATATGATCATCAGCGGATTTGGGGTCTCCCTTAGCGCCGCTATCTGCGCTATTCTCGGGGTTAGTTGGGTAGCGTGCACTGTCATCGAAGCTATTATTACTGGTGTTACTGTAGTCCTCAGCCATCATAAGAAGTGTAATGGAAGAGTTAAAGTCCATTACATCTGGATCAGACAGCTTCGAGGTAGTCAACGTGTTTAAAAATCGAATGCACAAAGGAGTAGGCCATGAATAATTTTAAAATATCTCCTAATGCTGTTGTTGTAGCATTATTTGGTTTAGCACTTTCGGGGTATGTTGCTATATCAAACAAGTCGATTCTCGGATTCTGTATCCTTATTACTTTCACCATAATCGCAGCAGCATTGGTCAATTTTGTGAAAAACCGTCACCATAAATAGGTGGTAATGACTGATTTTTATCAGGAACTGATTGATGATAATAATCAACCTGGGATGAACACTATCATCCCAGGTTTTTTATACGCCACTATCGCAGATGAAAAGAAAGATTGACGACGTGTACAACCGCATTGCGTACGTGTTTTTATTGATCTGTCTACCAGTTGTTGTGCCCATGTACGTGGTAGCTCTAGGGGCGAATGGGTAATGCCAATTACCACCTACCAATAGGAATAACCATGGGGGAACCAGATACCGGGTCGGCTATTACCTTAGAGGTGAGATGAAATATTTCGTGCACATTTTCTTCAGTGACTACTTCTTCCGGGGTGCCAGTGCAGATAATCTTTCCTTCCCGCATGGCAATAAGTTCATCAGAGTAGTGTGCGGCTAGGTTGAGATCATGAAGCACCATAACGATAGTCGTTGCGCTAGTGGTATTAAGGTCTTTAAGCAGGTCAAGCACATCTAATTGATGGGTAACATCTAAATAGGTGGTTGGTTCGTCGAGAAGCAAAACTTCTGTTTCTTGAGCTAATGCCATAGCGATCCATACCCGCTGGCGCTGACCGCCAGAAAGTTCATCAATGGTGCGTTCCGCAAGATCAGAAATGCCAGTGACATTAATAGCATGAGCGACGGCATCATAATCACGGCTAGACCAGCGCCCTAACATACCTTGATAAGGAGTACGCCCGCGGCCAACAAGATCAGTTACTGAAATCCCTTCCGGGGCCAGTGGAGTTTGCGGCAGAAGCCCTAGATTGTGCGCCAGTTTTTTAGAGTTCCATTCTGATAAAGCTATCCCGTTAAGAGTTACGGTTCCTGATGTCGGTTTGAGTAGCCGAGCTAGGGCTTTGAGCAGGGTGGATTTGCCGCAACCATTGGGGCCGATAATTGAGGTAATTTTACCGGGAGTAATGGATACACTGAGGTTACTAGCGATAGTGCGCTCGCCATAGGCTAGTTCGACGTCGTGTGCTTGGAGTGAATGAGCAGTGCTCACAGCGAGGCACCCTTCTTGTTGGAACGGATAAGCAGATAGATAAGAAATGGTGCGCCGAGTACTCCAGTAACCACACCTACCGGGTAACGGTAGGGCAATAATAGTTGAGAAATAAGATCGGAAACCAAAACTAAAAGTGCACCAATTAGTGAGGCGGTCAAAATAAGATTGCGGTGTGGAATGCGCAGTGCGATGGGACCAGACATAAAAGCAACGAAAGCGATGGGGCCAACAGCAGCAGTTGATACGGCAGTAAGAAATACGCTTAACGCCATGACTGTTTTGCGAGAGCGATCAACACTGAGGCCTAATCCGGCTGCTAGTTCATCGCCAAGGCGAAGCACTGAGAGATGGTGTGATAAGCAAATAAGCAGCGGCAGTAGGATTAATACCAATACGACTACCGGGAGAACTAGTTTCCAGTTGGATTGATTTAGTGATCCAGCCATCCATCGCCCAGCGCTTTGTAGATCAGATTCATTGGCTTTAGAAAGTACAAACACCACAATGGATTGCATAAAAGCGCCCACTCCGATGCCAATAAGAATCAGCTTTGTGCCACCTTTAGTAAAGGTATACATAGCGATAGCGACAAGAAGAGTAAAAACCAGTGATAGCAGTGAAATTAGCCAGCTATTGAGATGGAAAACAGTAATACCAATAACACCGACCGTGCTAGCAGTTGCCGAAATACCTACAATATCGGGACTGGCTAGTTGGTTACGCAACATTATTTGAAAACTTACTCCGGAAGCACCCAATGCAAGACCAACGCATACACCGATAATTGTCCGAGGTAGTCGCAGTTCACCGACAGTATAGGAGGCACCGGGAACAGTACGTCCCTGGATAACTGCAAAAACATCGCTAAGCGGATAAAAAGTTTCCCCGTACATCAGGGCTACCGCAATCAATACCACCAGCAGAATTAATAAGACAGTAATACCAGTTATTGCTTTGGTGCGAGCTAGTGTGCGTTGCCGTCGTAACGCGTGAGCGCTTATCGACGGTTCGACTGCTAAAGAGGATGAATCTGTCATGCCAATTCACGTGCCTTAAAAGTGTGAACAATCCAAACAAACACCGGAGCACCAATAAGTGGCATTAAAATGCCAACGGCAATCTCAGTATTGTCGATAATTAAGCGGCCAAGCGTATCGGAAATAAGCAGAAAACTAGCACCCAATAAAATAGAAAATGGCACTAAAATGCGATGATTTGTAGAACTAAGCATCCGGCACGCATGAGGAACAACGAGACCAATAAAAGAAATAGGACCACATAGGGCGGTGACCATTCCGCATAAAACAATGCCGCTTATTCCTACGATAAGCCGCACGCGCGAAACATGAAACCCTAAGGCGGTAGCTGCTTCATCGCCTAACGCCAAGGCATTCATGCTACCTGCTTGAGACCACAACACTATAAGCGCTAGGCCAATAATTGGGATCGCAATACGTAAGGTTGGCCACTGGGTATCACCGATATCGCCTACTTGCCAATGCCGGAAAGAATCGAGCACCCGCGATTGAGGCAGCGAAATAAGCCGAATTAAAGATACTAAGGCAGCTGTGGTAGCAGCACCGGCAAGAGCAAGTTTTAATGGAGTTGCACCAGATCTACCCATGGAACCGATAATGAAAACAAACACACCGGCTATTCCGGCACCGATAATAGCTAATAAAAATGGTGCATTCCAACCAAAGGTAATGCCAAGAACCACTGCAAGCGATGCCCCATGAAGCACACCTAAAATACCAGGATCAGCCAAGGGGTTACGAGTAATTGATTGGAAGGCTAGACCAGCGGCAGAAAGTCCAGCACCAGCGAGAACACCAAGTATGGTTCGTGGTAGTCGAGCTGCGGCAACAGCTTGTTCGACGGTATTGGTATGTCCTAATATCGCCTGATAAACGTCGGAAAGAGAAATATCGCGCACGCCGAGGGTGATGCTGGCAAGCATCGCCGCGACGAGCACGATAAGACTCAGCGTAAGCTGCTTCATTAACGAGTTGCTGCCTGGTTAATCATGCCAAAGTAGGTATCCAAGGTAGCCGGAATAGACAAAGGGGTTGGATTAGCTGCAGCAGCGATGGGTCCATTGCCTAAGAAAACAACCCGACCAGCCTGAACTGCTGGGATACGACCTGTGAGTGGGTTTTCTTGGAGAGCTTTGAGTGTTTCCTGGTTTTCTGCCTCATCATCGGAACCATAGGAGATAAACACATCAACATCATCAAAAGCTTCGGGGTTTTCTAGTGAGCGTTCAGACCAGAAACCACTTGCGGTCTGAGTGTCTTCCTTAACGACGGTTGGAACCTCAAAACCAGCGCTTTGGAGGAATCCAGCGCGAGGGTCATTGGTGGTGTAGAAACCAAGGTTGTTATCTTCTTTAGAGTAGCCGAAGCTGGTAAACAAGACTTTCTTTCCTTTGAGCGCTGGGTATGCGGCCATGGTGTCAGCAATTTCTTGCTTGAGATCCTGATTGAGCTTCTCCCCTGCTGCTGCCTGGTTCATGCCCTGAGAATCCATGAGGTTCATTTCTTCCAAGCTGGTCTGCCATGCTTCACCAGGCTGTGCAATCACCGGAGCAATCTTTGAGAGTTTGTCATAGTCTTCCTGGGTCATACCGGAATAGGCAGCCAAAATAACATCTGGTTTCGTATCAGCAACCTGCTCGAAAGGAATACCGTCAGTTTCGTCGAAAAGCACCGGGGTCTCGCCACCAAGTTCAGCAAGTTTATCTTCTACCCAGGGCAGAATGCCATTACCGTCATCATCGCCAAAGGTTGCACGTGATATACCTACCGGGACGACACCGAGAGCAAGTGGTACCTCATGGTTTGCCCAGCCTACAGTAGCGATACGTTCTGGGGTTCCTTGAATAACTGTTTCACCAAAAGCGTGCTTGATAGTTACAGAATCGCTCGTGCTTGCTGATTGGCTCGAGTTGTTTGACGAGCTGGTATTTTCAGTCGAGCAGGCAGTGAGTGTCAACGCTAATAGTGCGGCAGCTGTAGCGACGATGGCACGGTTAATGCGCATTATCTTCCCTTCAATATAATAAGACCAAGCTTTACCTTAATTAGGTATAGCTCGACTAAGTATCATAAACGATTCATTCAAAAGTTGTAGAGTTTGTGTTGTATTTCGGAAGCCTTTTTAGGTTGGTATCAACCAGGTGACTTGAATATTTACTGTCGGTTACCGCCATACACTGGCATGAGAAATTTTTTGCTTTACATCTTTACGTGATAGCTGTTGGAGGGGATACGCAGCTTGCATATCGTTCTTAGCTATCTAATTACAGCTGTAGCTTTGCGGTCTTTTATAAAGAGTGCAGTGTAAGCAGCGTAGTTGAAATGAGATAGATGAGAGTAAACGTAGATTGTGATTCTTAAATATAAGTACGAATAAATTACCTATGGGCAGTATTTATAGGTCTACCCATTTATATTTTATGCTGTTTACCAGCTCTTTTATAGAAATATTTATAGCATGCTTGGTGTTATCATGCTTGTATGACTCACCATATACTCAGTGACGCTTACGGTAGGGTTGCCCGTGACTTACGGGTATCGTTAACCGATCGCTGTAATTTACGTTGTACCTATTGTATGCCTGCCGAAGGTATGCAATGGTTACCACGGGAAGAAACACTGAGTGATAGTGAGATTAACCGCTTGCTACGTATTGCAGCTCAGAATTTGGGAATTACTAGAGTGCGTTTTACTGGTGGTGAACCTTTATTGCGTCCAGGGCTAGAAAATATTATTCGGTATGCATCCAAGTTGGGGCTGGAAACTGCGCTCACTACTAATGGACTTGGTTTGGATAAACGGGTACATCGTTTTATTGAAGCAGGACTTGATCGGGTTAATATTTCGCTTGATTCACTTGATTCTCATCGTTATGCTGCTCTAACTCGTAGGGATCGTTTGAAAGATGTATTGCGCTCAATTGAAATTACTCAGAAACTAGGTGTAGCGCCGATAAAAATTAATACTGTTATTATGCGAGGCACCAATGAGCAAGATATCCTGCCGTTAGCTCACTTTAGTTTGGAGCGAGGATTGCAATTGCGGTTCATTGAACAAATGCCGCTCGGACCGCAGGAAAAATGGAATCGAAGCAATATGGTTACTGCACAGGAAATTCTTTCTGTTTTGCAAACTCGATATACCCTTAGTCCGATTGATGAGCGAGGCTCGGCACCTGCTCAATTATGGCGTGTTCACGCTGATAATAATCAACCAGGTGGCAAAATTGGGGTCATTGCATCAGTGACTAATTCTTTTTGCCAAGCTTGTGATCGTACTCGCCTTACCTCAGATGGCACGATTCGTTCTTGTCTTTTTTCACAGGAGGAAATTGACTTGCGGGCAATTTTGCGCAGTGGTGGTAATGATGATGAGATTATTGAAGCCTGGGTGGGTGCACATAAGCGTAAACCACGTGCCCATGGAATTAATACCCCTACTTTTATCCAGCCTGAACGCACAATGAGCGCTATTGGTGGTTAATAGTAGTCGATGGATGAACTGTTAAGAACCAAAACTATGAGAAGAATGTAGTGAAAGGAAAAAATGCAGATTCGTTTTTTTGCCGGTGCTGCTGAAACAGCCGGTACAGATCAGTTAGTTTTTGATGCTGCAGGTTGTAGCGCACAAGAGGTTATTGATGTGTTGGTAGCAGATAATCCTAAGTTGGAGCGTGTTTTTCAGGTATCTTCATTGCTTGCCGACGGTATACGTCTACAAACGCTAGATCAAGATATCAGTGGGGTACAGCAGTTGGATGTATTGCCACCTTTTGCTGGTGGATAAAGTATCTGGAGTTGGTTGAAAAGAAAAGTATTGGTGCTTGCGCAATGGTTGATCAGCCTATGAAACATGCCATTATTCTTG
This sequence comes from Corynebacterium kutscheri, assembly GCF_000980835.1. Lineage (NCBI taxonomy): Bacteria > Bacillati > Actinomycetota > Actinomycetes > Mycobacteriales > Corynebacteriaceae > Corynebacterium > Corynebacterium kutscheri. Next base: position 2,309,333 of record NZ_CP011312.1, on the reverse strand, counting down.
CTGGTGGGCGTTCGCAGCGTATGGGAATAGACAAGTTATCGTTGGTTAACGGGTCAACTACTATGTTGGCTGCGGTATGTGAAAGTGCACGTTGCTATGCCGATCAATTATGGGTGGTTGGCTCTCAACGTCCTGGTTTGGGTACAGATGTTTGTTTTGTGCGCGAAAATCCCCCTTTTTCTGGTCCAGCTGCAGGAATTATGGCTGCCGTGCGCTGTATGCCGATGATTGGGGAGACGCTAATTTTAGCCGGTGACCTAGCGCATCCAGAAGAGATTGTTCACCTTTTAGCTACTGCTTCGATACCAAAGGATAAAGATGGGGTGATTTTGGTTGACGAGTCGGGCTGGAAACAGTTTTTGTGTGCAAAATATTCTCTCCAATCACTGCATAATATTCATTCTACCGCAATTAATGTAGCGGTCAAACGACTGTTCTCCAACCTTGATTTCCACAACATTTATGTGTCGAAATTCCTTGTTGATGATATTGATATTCCAGAAAAAGCCGCAGCATATGGATTTAAATCGGAAAAAACCGGAGTAAAGTTTAGGTTAGCATTACCAAACTTTACTGACGGGGCTTCTTGATGATTATGTGGGCGGAATTTTATGTTATAAATAAGACATGACAAGTGATGCCCGTTTGGACTCCCCAGCCACCGAAGCTTTATTAAAGCTTGGTAAATTTTTCACCCGACACGAGCACACCCATGATGATCGTGCGGTCTTCCGTAAAGGTGGACGTGCGGGTGATGTTTTTTACCGGGATCGCTGGAGTTACGATAAAGTTGTTCGTTCAACACATGGTGTGAATTGCACCGGATCGTGCTCATGGAAGGTTTACGTTAAAGATGGCTTGATCACCTGGGAGGCTCAGCAGACCGACTACCCCACTACCGGACCTGATCGTCCGGAATATGAACCACGCGGATGTCCGCGTGGTGCAGCTTTTTCTTGGTACACCTACTCCCCTACTCGCGTACGATACCCTTATGCTCGCGGTGTATTGGTAGAGATGTATCGTGAGGCAAAACAGCGACTTGGCGATCCAGTTGCCGCATTCCGAGAAGTATCTACCGATCCAGAGAAGCGTCGTCGTTATCAACAGGCGCGCGGTAAGGGCGGTTTGGTACGTATCTCTTGGGAAGAAGCACTAGAAATCTCAGCGGCCAGTTATGTGAACACCATTAAAAATTATGGTCCAGACCGGTGCGTTTCTTTCTCGCCAATCCCAGCTATGAGCCAGGTCAGCCATGCAATTGGTACCCGGTTTACCCACCTTATTGGTGGCGCAATGACCAGCTTCTACGATTGGTACGCTGATTTACCTGTTGCCAGCCCACAGGTATTTGGCGATCAAACCGACGTTCCAGAATCGGGTGACTGGTGGGATTCCACGTACTTGATGATGTGGGGTTCAAATGTTCCAATTACTCGTACCCCAGATGCCCACTGGATGGCTGAGGTACGTTACCGTGGCACTAAGGTTATTACCGTTTCGCCAGATTATGCCGATAACGTTAAATTCGCTGATGAGTGGTTGCCAGCTCAAGCTGGTACCGATGCTGCCTTGGCCATGGCTATGGGGCATGTGATCCTTAAAGAAAACTTTGTTGACCGCCAAGTACCTTATTTCCAGGACTATGTACGTAAGTACACAGACCTAGGCATGCTGATTACCTTGGTGGAACACCCAGATGGACATGGTCTAACTGCCGGTAAGTTTGTTACTGCTGCAGATCTTGCTCAGTATTCTGATCTACCCGATGCTGCTTTTAAAACAGTGATGTGGAATCAAGCAACTGAAGCACCTGCCGTACCAAATGGTTCTATGGGTTTCCGGTATAACGAAGAAGGCATGGGGCAGTGGAACCTGGAACTAGGTGATATTGACCCTGCTCTGACGTTGCTGGGACAAAGCGAAGCTCAGGGTGTAGAAGTAGCACTGCCGGTATTCGAAGATCCTCGTGGTGAAGGTTCTATTATTCGCCGTGGTGTACCTGCTCGTCAGTTACCTAATGGTCAATTAGTCACCACAGTCTTCGACCTGATGCTTGCTCAATATGGTGTTGGCCGGGAAGGCCTGCCAGGTGTGTGGGCAAAAGACTACGACGATGTGCACAGCCCATATACACCTGCTTGGCAAGCTGAAATTACCTCAGTACCAGCAGAAGCATGTATCCGAGTTGCTCGTGAATTCGCCAATAACTCTGAGGAATCTCAGGGACGCACGATGATTATTATTGGCGCGGGTATCTGTCACTGGTTCCACGCAGATGTTACCTACCGGTCAATTATCAGTTTATTGATGCTTACTGGATGTATCGGCAAAAATGGTGGCGGCTGGGCACACTATGTGGGTCAAGAAAAATGCCGGCCAATGACCGGTTGGTTCAATATGGCTAATGCAACAGATTGGACCCGCCCACCACGTACCATGATTGGTACCGCATACTGGTATATGCATACTGATCAATGGCGTACCGACGGTTTTCCGCTGACGCTATTAAATCGCCACTTTCTACCGGATCTCTTGATGGGTTGCACACAGCAGATGCTGTAGCATTGTCTAACCGTTTGGGTTGGATGCCTTTCTATCCACAATTTGATAACAATCCGCTCGATTTAGCTGATGAAGCAGAGGCAGCTGTTGCACGTGGTGAAGCTGCTAGTGTCCAGGAATATATTGCGGCGGGATTAAAATCTGGCGAAATTAAGAGCGCAATTGAAGATATTGATGCGCCACAAAACTGGCCGCGCACAATGATGCTATGGCGCTCTAACCTCTTTGGTTCGTCGAGTAAGGGCAGCGAATACTTCCTGCGTCATCTATTGGGAACGCATAACAACGTCATGGAAAATGGCCATGGTGCAGATCAGCGGCCTAAGAACGTTAAATGGCATGATGAAGCTCCAGAGGGCAAAGTTGATTTGCTTATGACCTCTGATTTCCGCATGACTAGTTCGACACTTGTCAGTGACATCGTGTTCCCGGCTGCAACCTGGTACGAAAAACACGATATTAGTTCGACAGATATGCACCCTTATGTGCATGCTTTTACCCCGGCAATTACTCCACCGTGGGAAGCAAAGACTGACTTTGACCTCTTTGCTGATCTAGCCTTTAAGATTTCTGAGTTAGCCAAGGGACGTCTAGATACTCGTCACGATATTGTCGCCGTGCCGATGCAACACGATACCCTAGGCGAAATCGCCCAGCCAGGTGGTCATGTACCAGATTGGAAGAACACCGATCTACCAGCAATGCCTGGCAAGAATATGCCAGTTTTGCAGGTAGTAGAGCGTGATTACACTGCCATTGGTGATAAATTGCTAACGGTTGGCCCGCTTGCCGATAAGCTTGGTTTTACTGTTAAAAATATTACTTATGATGTGAAGCACCAGGTTCAAAAACTAGGGGAGCTTCATGGGGTATATCCATCCGGTGCTGCAGCTGGCCGGCCAGCTATTGATACCGATGAACGCTTTGCACAGGCAATTCTCTCATTCTCAGGAACAACGAATGGCGAATTAGCTACCCAAGGTTTCCGCACCCTAGAACAGAAGACGGGTCGAAAGCTTGCTGATTTAGCCGAAGGCTCTGAGGAACGTGCCATTACTTTCTTACAGACTCAGCAAGCACCACAGCCAGTAATTACCTCACCAGAATGGTCGGGATCTGAAACTGGTGGGCGTCGTTATGCGGCCTTTACTATTAATACAGAACGCCTCAAGCCATGGCACACCTTGTCGGGACGAATGCATTTCTTCCTTGACCATGATTGGATGATTGACTCCGGCGAGCAACTTCCCACTTTCAAACCACCATTGGATATGACCAGGGCATATGGTGAGCCAGAGATTGGCCTTAATGGTGAAAAAGCAATCACTTTGCGCTACTTAACAGTGCACAATAAGTGGGCAATTCACTCACAATATTTCGACAACCTATTTATGTTGAGTCTTGGCCGTGGTGGCCCACAGGCATGGCTAAGCGTGGCAGATGCTGCTTCTATTGGTGTCAAAGACAACGATTGGGTAGAGCTAACAAATGCCAATGGTGTTTTCGTAGCGCGCGCCGTCGTTACGCCAAAATTGCCTGATGGTATCGCTTATGTACAGCATGCACAGGAGCGTACCGTCGATGTGCCGAAGTCGGAAGCTACTGGTCGTCGTGGCGGTATTCATAATTCGGTAACCAGAATTTTGCTGAAAGCAACACATCTTATCGGCGGTTATGCGCATCAGTCCTATGCCTTTAATTATCTTGGCCCAACCGGTGTGCAGCGAGACATCGTTTCGACAGTACGCCGTCGCAAGCAGGAAGTAGATTACTAATGACTAGACGAGTAATGGCTCAAATGGCCATGGTAATGAACCTAGACAAGTGTATTGGTTGTCATACTTGTTCGGTGACCTGCAAGCAGGCGTGGACAAACCGCGCTGGAACGGAATACGTATGGTTTAACAACGTAGAAACCCGTCCCGGTCAAGGTTATCCACGCACCTATGAAGATCAGGAAAAATGGCAGGGTGGCTGGGTTCGTACCGCTAATGGCAAATTAAAACTACGTGCCGGCGGACGCTTTAAAAAGCTTATGACCATTTTCTCTTCGCCCTCACAACCTGAGATTAGCGATTATTATGAGCCGTGGACATACGACTATGAAACCCTTACCCAAGCACCGCTTGGCGACGATTTCCCAGTCGCACAGCCACAATCGCTGATTACCGGCGAAAAAATGGCCATTAAGAATTCTTCCAACTGGGATGACGCTCTAGGTGGTATTGCCGAGACCGGCGATGAAGATCCGATCGTAAAGAAGCTGCGGGAAGAATCGAATTTAAAGATCAAGTTCGAATACGAGAAGACCTTTATGTTCTTCTTACCGCGCATCTGTGAGCACTGCTTGAACCCCTCCTGTATGGCATCGTGTCCATCGGGAGCCATTTATAAACGCAGTGAAGATGGTATCGTGCTTGTCGATCAAGATGCCTGCCGTGGCTGGCGTCAATGTATTACCGGTTGCCCATATAAGAAGATTTACTTTAACCACCGCACCGGCAAAGCTGAAAAATGTACTATGTGCTACCCGCGCCTAGAAGCCGGCTTGCCTACCGTATGCTCGGAAACCTGTGTGGGACGACTGCGCTATCTTGGCATTATTCTTTATGATCCCGACAAGATCACCGAAGCAGCACTTGCCGACGATAAAGATCTATACCAAGCACAGCTTGATGTCATGCTTGATCCTCATGATCCTGAGGTTATTGCTGATGCCAAGGCAAGCGGCATTCCAGAAGATTGGCTGCTGGCTGCTCAAAGATCACCGACTTATGCACTCATTAAGCACTTCAAAGTTGCTTTGCCACTGCATCCTGAGTATCGCACGATGCCAATGGTTTGGTATATCCCACCACTTTCACCAGTGGTTGATTTGCTTAAAGAGCAAGGCCATGATTCGGAAGCCGGTGGTAACCTCTTTGGAGCTATCGACGCTTTGCGTATTCCGGTGGAATACCTAGCAGAACTTTTTACTGCTGGCGATACCGATACCATAACCCTGGTTCTGCAAAAACTTGCCGCCATGCGTTCTTATATGCGAGATGTCACATTAGGACGTGAGCGTCAACCAGAATTAGCCGAGGCAGTAGGTATGGAACCCGGCGCTCTAGAGCAAATGTATCGTCTACTTGCTATTGCTAAGTATGAGGAACGCTACGTTATTCCTAAGGCACATGTGGAACAAGCACATGCCTTAGAAGAAATGGGTTGCTCACTCGATTTCGAAGGCGGCCCAGGTTATGGCGGCACTGGTCCTGAAGCAGGTGGTTGTGGAACAGCTATGGCACCGGGACGACCTGTACCAGTAAGTATTGGTAGTTTTGCAGAGACTCAAGCACGACGTGAGCAGGAAGATTTAAGCCTGTGAATGCAGTAATCTTTCAAGCGGCAGGGCTTTTGTTATCGTACCCAGACGAAGAACTTATTGAACGTCTGCCCATGATCGAACAGGCGGTGGCTGAGGTTGGAGCAGCTGATGCTTTCGCTCCTACTATTGCTCATCTACGAAGCCTGTCTTTGATGGATGCACAAAGTTGGCACGTTCAAGAATTCGATCTTAGTAGGCGACACGCTTTGCATCTGACCTATTGGACAGATGGTGATACTCGCCGTCGGGGTGAAGTACTGCTTGCAATTAAGCAAACATATCGTGATTCAGGATTACTTGTTGATCTCGATGGTGAGCTACCTGATTATTTACCGATGGTGCTGGAGTTTGCTGCTACCGGTGATCCCGAATTAGGTGTGGGCATTCTTAACACCTACCGGGCGTCACTAGAGCTACTGCGCATGAGTCTTAGCGACGATAAATTACCCCAAGCAGCTATTTTGGAAGTGATTTGTCAAACTTTAGGTGGTGGATCACCAAAGACGCGTGCCGAAGTGCAGCAGCTCCTACAAGAACCACCGCAGGAAACCGTAGGTCTGCATGATCCCGTACTCCTGCCCTATCCAAAAGTGCAAGGGAGCACATCATGAATATCTTTCTTTGGGCCGCTTTGCCTTATCTCACATTTGCGGTTCTTATTGGTGGCCTAGTTTGGCGCTACCGTTATGATCAATTCCATTGGACATCGCGGTCGTCGCAGCTGTATGAATCAAAGATTTTACGGGTAGCTTCGCCATTATTTCACTTTGCAATGTTAGCCGTTATTGCAGGTCATATTATGGGTTTGGTTATTCCAAAGCGGTGGACAGATGCTATGGGAATTAGTCAACACAACTACCACCTGGTTGCTCTTATTGGTGGCGCAATTGCTGGTATTGCCGTAGTAATTGGCTTGGTTATGTTGGTTTATCGCCGGTTAACTAATGCGTCAGTTCGTAAAGCAACTACGGTTGGCGACAAAGTGATGTATGTAATTTTGCTCTGTGCTGTAGGTTTAGGAATGAACGCCACTTTAACGGGCGGACACTACCCTAATGGTGAAGAGCACAATTACCGTGAGACAGTTTCCATTTGGTTCCGTTCTCTTTTTACCTTGCAACCAGATATTGATTCTATGGTTGCATCGACCTGGCAATTCCAAACCCATGTGATTATGGGACTGCTGCTGATTGCGATTATTCCTTTCACCCGACTCGTTCATATCTTTGCTGCACCCATTCACTATTTATTCCGCCCATATATCGTGTATCGGTCGCGTAGTACCACTCCAGAAGTAACCCAAACTAAACGAGGTAGCGGCTGGGATCCAGTTGGTACTTTTGATAATGAACACGCAGCTAATCGCTAATTTCTTATACCAGCCCACTGATTCGTATTTCAAGCCCTTCTAGGTGTAAAGAAAGTTTTGATGAGTAAATTAATTGAGGTCGCTCCTATCCATGACACTGGAAAAGGTGCCGGCCGTGTGATGACGATGTCTACAATCGCCTTTACGTGTATTTTTGCCGTATGGCTGATGTTCGGCATCTTAGGTGTGCCCATTCAAAAAGAAATGGGACTCACCGATGGCCAACTAAGTTGGATCGCCGCTCTTGCCGCGCTTAACGGTTCTTTGTGGCGGTTACCTGCTGGTATTATCACCGATCGTATTGGTGGACGTAAGGTAACACTGTTTATTGTTTTTGCTTGTGCTATCCCTACCTATTTAGTGTCGCTCAGCAATAGCTACACAATGGTGCTGATTTTGGCATTCTTTGTTGGTTTTGCCGGCAATCTTTTTAGTGTAGGAACTGCCTGGAACTCGGCTTGGTATTCGAAGAATCGACAGGGTCTAGCACTGGGCGTTTTTGGTGCTGGCAATGTAGGTGCATCAGTAACTAAATTTATTGGTCCACCATTGATTGCAGCCACTGCCGGTTCTACCTATTTTTTAGGAATTCAAGGTGGCTGGCGGTTAATTCCGGTCATTTATGCGGTCTTGTTGATCGTCATTGGTATCGCTACCTATTTTGTTGTTCCACGCGTTGATCGCGCGCCGGGTAAAACAAAATCTGTTATCGAAATGCTTCAGCCATTACGCTATATGCAGGTATGGCGATTCTCTTTGTACTACGTGGCAGTTTTCGGTGCTTATGTGGCACTTTCGGCATGGCTACCAAAGTACTATGTGGATAACTTCCATATTGATTTAACTAAAGCTGGTCTGCTGACCGCTACGTTTATTTTCCCGGCTTCACTACTTCGTCCACTTGGTGGTTGGATGAGTGATAAATGGGGTGCACGCAAAGCTATGTATCTTTCTTTAGGTTTGATGCTATTAAGCAGCGGCATTCTTATGATGCCTAATGGTTTTCTCACGGTAGTTAATTCAGATGGCTCCACTAGTGAACACTTGCACTATTCAATTCAACTTCCCTTGTTTGTATTCTTAGTATTTTTACTTGGTTGCGCCATGGGTATTGGCAAAGCAGCAGTGTATAAGCATATTCCAGAGTACTTCCCAGATAATGTGGGTTCAGTCGGTGGTCTTGTTGGCATGCTCGGTGGATTAGGCGGATTTTTCCTACCACCACTATTTGCTTACTCCAAGAGCTGGACAGGTATGCCAAGTAGTACCTTCTTAGTTATTTTTATTCTTACCGCAATTTGTGCCATTTGGATGCAAGTTAGTATTCACCGCATGCTTGCCAAAGCAACACCCCAATATGACGGCAAAATTGATACCGTTCCTACTAACAACATGGAGAAAGCATGAGTACCAAACTTGCTACTGATGGTGACTGGCTACGGAGCTGGGATCCAGAAGATGAAAAAAGCTGGGATAAATCTCTTGCTTGGAATACGCTTGCTGTTACCACAGTAAGTTTGACCCTATGCTTTGTGGCGTGGTTTTTACCAAGCGCTATCGTCCCAAAAATGGGTGGCCTAGGCTACCAATTTACCTCTAGCCAGCTATATTGGCTTGCCGCTATGCCCGGTCTATCCGGTGGTTTGCTGCGCTTAATGTGGATGGTTTTACCACCTATAATGGGCACTCGTAAAATGGTCTCGCTGACTACTGCCCTACTGTTACTTCCTATGTTGGGGTGGGGTTTCGCTATTCAAAGTCTGAATACTCCGTATTGGGTATTCCTTTTGCTAGCGTTTCTTGCCGGTATTGGCGGCGGCGCTTTCTCTGGCTTTATGCCTTCTACCTCTTTCTTCTTCCCGAAGCGCATGTCCGGCACGGCACTGGGTATTCAAGCCGGCGTAGGTAATTTTGGTGTTTCCTTTGTACAGCTGCTTACCCCATGGCTTATTGGCTTTAGTATGTTTGGCCTATTTGGTGCCTCGCAAACCTTTAACTTCCCTGGCCGTGAGGCACGAGAAGTGTGGTACCAAACAGTTGCCTTCATTTATGTTCCCATTATTATTGCGGTAGCAATTTGGGCATATATCGTACTTCGATCAGTTCCAATCAAGGCTAATGTACGTCAGCAGTTCGATATCTTCGGTAACCAAGATACTTGGTGGATGACTCTCCTTTATATCTTGACCTTTGGTACGTTTTCTGGCCTTTCTGCTCAGTTCGGTTTGTTAATGAGTAACCTTTATGGTCAAGGTAACGCTGCTATCGTTAGTGGTTCTGGTAGTTCTGCTCAGGTACTTATCGACGGCTACTCGCTACCAGATCCAGTTAAATATGTATTCCTTGGCCCACTTATTGGCGCTGGCGCTCGCGTGCTATTTTCACCTTTGACTGACCGCATGGGTGGAGCTATTTGGACGCTTATTTCTAGCGTGGGTATTCTCGGATCGATCATTTATACCATCCCGGCACTTACTCCGGATCTTTCTTCAGCGGAAACGCTCAAGAGTGATTTCAATCATTTCCTCTGGGGAATGCTGTTGATCTTCCTTTTTGCTGGTATTGGTAATGCTTCCACGTTCAAGCAGATGCCTATGATTTTTGAAAAACGCCAAGCAGGTGGTGTGATTGGTTGGACATCGGCTATCGCAGCATTTGGTCCATTCCTATTTGGTATTGGTCTGTCCATTATGTCGAGCACTGTATTCTTCGCAATCGGTGCTGTATGGTCCGTACTTTGTATCATTATCACTTGGTTACGTTACGCTCGTCGAAACGCTCCTAAACCAAGTTAAGGTATTAGTTTTACTAATGAATCAAAGTTTTTCATATATCACCGACAGTGATATTGACGTTAGTGCACTAAGCGCGGCTGTTGAGGATGCTCGCGCTGGTGCACTCGTTACTTTCGCTGGCATAGTTCGCAACCATGACCACGGGAAATCCGTGAGCAGTATCGAGTATGTCTCGCACCCCTCGGCAGAAGAAACAATGCGCGAGTTAGTTGCTGAGTTTGCTTCTCGCGAAGATATTCATGCGATCGTTGCACAGCATCGCATTGGCACACTTGAAATTGGTGGGATCGCACTTTATGTTGCTGTTTCTACTTCGCACCGTAAAGAAGCATTTGAGTACTGCCACGAATTTGTCGATAAGGTTAAGCAATCCCTGCCCATTTGGAAAAAACAATTTTTCCCTGATGGTAGCTATGAATGGTCGTTATGTCCCTAAGTGAAATTCAGCAAGAACGGTATCAACGAAATATCAGCATCCCTGGACTCGGTGAAGCTGGTCAAGAAAAATTACTCGCCGCATCGGTATTGGTTATTGGTGCTGGCGGATTAGGCTCTGCGGCACTTCCTTACCTAGCCAGTGCCGGGGTTGGTCGTATCGGTGTAGTCGATGGCGATGAGGTTGAGCTAAAAAATATGCAGCGGCAAGTGCTGCATACTGAGATTGGTCGAAATAAAGCAGAATCAGCTGCTGAGCGGTTATGCCTTATTAACTCCGATATAAAAGTTGAGGTTTATCCGGAGTACCTAACCTTTGATCGTTGTGTAGAACTATTTCCACAATACGATCTCATACTTGATTGTTGTGATACCTTTGGCGCAAAGATGATGATCTCTGATGCTGCCCAGCACGTTAACGCGGTTCTAGTATGGGCATCAGCGGTATCTATGCAAGGACAATGCTCAGTATTTGGTCTTCCTGATGCTTATGGCGATGCGCTGTATTTACGTGATCTCATTCCGGAAGAACCAGACGCAAGTGATTATCCTTTAGCGGTTAATGTTGGCGTTCTAGGCGCTATGGTGGGACAAGTAGGCACCATGCAGGCAACCGAAGCATTAAAAATACTGGGTGGTTTTGGACAGCCTCTGGTCGGTCGAGTCATGCTCTTGGATGCACTTACTTCTCGGTGGGATGTTATTCCACTGCGGAAAGCTTACTAAGTCTTAGCAGCCATAATAAGCACAGTTATGGGAGGAATATGATGCTAACTGTTGAAGAGTATCTCCAAAAAGTTCTTAGTCTTGGAGCACAGCTACCAGCACAGAAACTGCCCATTGCGGCTGGTATTGGTGGCATCCTTGCTGAAGATTTAACGGCACGGTTTCCAGTACCACCTTTTGATAATTCAGCTATGGATGGTTTTGCTGTGCGGGCTGCAGATATAGCCACTGCTGGCAATGATGACACGGATCCGTGCGCCGGTGGTTCTGCACCTAGCAGCAATCAAACAGTAGTGTTAAAAGTTGTTGGTGATATTCCAGCAGGAGCCCAGCAGGTACCTAGTATTGGTGCAGGTGAATGTGCTCGAATTATGACTGGTGCGCCACTTCCTCCCGGAAGCGATTCTGTGGTACCAGTGGAATTAACCGATCACACGGCTGGGAAAAACGAAGTACCGCAAACGGTGACCATATATGATTCGGTAACACACGGAAAGCACGTACGTCGTAAAGCAGAAAATTGTGCGGTGGGAGAAAAAGTACTGCCGGCGGGGTTACTGTGGACCCCAGCGGCAGCTTCTTCGGCGGCATCTTTAGGCTATGCAGAAGTATCACTTATTCCTCGGCCACGAGTAGCAGTGCTTGCTACTGGATCGGAACTCGTAGCGCCTGGTCAACCATTAGGGTTCGGCCAAATTCCAGATTCAAACTCCATTTTAGTCACTGAGTTGTGCAAACAATTTGGTGCGGAAGTTATTATGGCGGAAGCAGTTTCAGATGATCCAAAACTTTTTAGTAGTGCACTATGTCGCGCCGCCGAAGCTGACATTGTTGTGACCACCGGTGGAGTTTCCGCGGGAGCATATGAAGTTGTTCGCCAAGTAACTGAAGGAGAAGTTCAGTTCACCAAGGTTGCCATGCAACCAGGCAAACCACAGGCATGTGGCACGATACAAGCAGCAGATAGCCGGAAAATTCCGCTTTTAGGTTTACCCGGAAACCCGGTAAGCGCCTATATTTCAGCATGGCTTTTTGTTCGCCCACTTATCGAATTGTGTGCGGGGCGAAAAACTGACTTAGAGTTGGAAGAAGTGGTAGTCGAGGTAGGGTGGCGAGGAGCTAAAAAGCGACGCCAATATATTCCAGTAATTGTAGAAAATAAGTGGGTTCGACCGGCACATCGCTTGGGTTCTGGTTCGCATTTGGTGGCATCGTTAGCATTAAGCAATGCAATAGCGATTATCCCGGCAGAAGTAGCAGAGATTAGTCCTGGAGAAACCGTGCAGATTTTTCGCACGGATAGATTTTCTTAATACTAATAAATGATGTGCTCGTCTAGCGAGTGAAAAAGCGTCGATAGGCAGATAGAAAGAGATAGCTAAATATGGAATTTACGCACCTCAACACATGTGGTGAAGCCCGAATGGTAGATGTTACTGCTAAGCAACCAACCGTTCGCACAGCAGTAGCCCAAGCACTCGTGGCTGTTTCACCAACAGTTGTTGCGGCACTGAGAAATGGCACAGTCCCTAAAGGTGATGTATTAGCAGTAGCACGGGTAGCAGGTATTGCCGCAGCTAAGAAAGTTCCTGACTTGCTTCCCTTAGCGCATGTGATCGGAGTACACGGAGTTACTATTGATCTAGAAATTATCGACGAGGGTGTTTCTATTACAGCTACCGTGCGCACAGCAGACCGTACCGGAGTAGAAATGGAAGCTCTGACAGCGGTAACAGTGGCTTCGCTAGCGGTTGTTGATATGGTCAAAGGCGTTGATCGGTCTGCCGAAATTCAATGCGCCAAAATTATTGCGAAAAGTGGTGGTCGTTCAGGAGACTGGCGACGACAATAGGCTGAAAAATAAAAACGAAAAACTGCCTGGTTGGAGGTAAAAATTAACCAGGCAGTTTTTGCTTAAAACAACTAGTTTTATGCCGTTGATTTAGTTTCCTGGTTCAATGGGATCCATGGGGTGATCGACACCATCGAGTTGTTCCACAATGTGTTCTAGTAGTGGACCAACGACGGCAATAGTATCGCGAGCACCACCGCGTGATCCTGGGGCATTAATAATAACTGCTGTTAACGCATTTTCACGTTGAATAACACCGGCAACTCCACGCGAAAGTAGAGCGCGGGGTTCTTTTTCACTACCAAAACGACGCACGCCTTCCATAATTCCTGGAATTTCATAAGTAATAAGCTCTTTTGTGACTTCAGTGGTGAGGTCAGTAGGGCTGATACCAGTACCTCCAGTAGTAATAATAATTCGATTACCCGCTGTCACAGCATTATGGATAGCTTGGCTAATAAGTTGTTTATCATCGGGAACTATTGTTGCTTCAGCGACGCTAAACCCAAGCTCAGCTAATGCTTCCCGCAAGATTGGTCCGGATCGATCCTCATAAATATTGGCAGCGGCTCGATCAGAGCAGGTGATAACGGATGCAGAATAAGACATATTTTTAGTATACGCCTTATAAAATGGCAATAAATCCGCTTTTTCAACATATAATGTTATTTCATGACGTATTTGCGGATTTCGCAGGCTGCTGCCTTGCTAGGGGTTAGCGACGATACTTTACGCCGATGGATTGATGCGGGTCGGATTAGTGCCAGCCACGATGATTCAGGACGTGCGGTCATAAATAACAAAGACCTTGCTCAACTTGCTGTCGAATTAGCTGATGATCAACTCGAAATTTTTAGTCCGAAAGATTCTTTAAAATCTGCGCGTAATAGCTTGACTGGAATTGTGACAAAAGTTATTTCCGACAAGGTAATGAGCCAGGTTGAGATGCAGTGCGGCCGCTACCGTTTGGTATCACTAATTTCTACCGAAGCAGTCCAGGAACTAGGAATTGAAGTTGGTTCGGTATCAACTGCGGTGGTTAAGGCAACTAATGTTTCTATTGAAAGATCAAAATAATGAAAAAAGTCCTTGTAGCTTTGATTTCTTCTGTAGCTATTTTTGCTGCTGCATGTAGCAGTTCCTCGCAGAATACGGCAGAACAAGAAGTGCCACCAGTAGTTTTTGCTGCTGCATCTCTCAATAAAATTCTCCCAGAAATAAGTAGCGAAGCAGAATATTCCTTTGATGGTTCTTCTGGTTTGGTAGATCAGTTGGTTGGCGGCGCACCAGCCGATGTATTCCTTTCTGCTGATAAGAAAAATATGGATCGTGCCGTTAGCGAGGGAGTAATTGACGGTGATCCAGTTATGTTTGCTACTAACTACCTAGTACTAGTTACTCCTGTTGATAATCCAGCAGGCATTACCGGATTTGATGCCAGCTTGGCAGGAACAAAACTTGTAGTCTGCCAAGTCGAAGTACCCTGTGGTCAGGCGACAGCTCGGGTTGCTGAAAAAGCCGGCATGACTTTGACTCCGGTCAGTGAAGAAACAAAGGTCACCGATGTTTTAGGAAAGGTGCTATCTGGGGAAGCTGATGCGGGTTTGGTTTATGCCACTGATGCCGCCGGTAAAGATGTACTTACTATGGAAATTCCGGGAGCATCTGATGACCCTAATACTTATTGGGCAGCAGTTGTCAAAGATGGTAAGAATCCAGTAGCTGCACAAGAATATATCGACAAACTTACTCATCAATGGCAGCCGCAGCTTGCCGAAGCAGGCTTTGGCGCACCGATTAAGTAACTGTTTTTCAACAATGATTAATTACCCTCGCTGGACACTTATCTTTTCTAGTATCGGATTTATTGTGCTCGCCGTGCCATTGGCGGGCATGCTTATTCAGGCTCAGTGGACGCAGTTTCCGATGTTGTTAGCCTCGCGACGTTCCATTGACGCGATTGTATTGAGCCTAGTTACCTGCTCCATTTCGACAATATTGGTATTAATTATTGGTGTTCCTTTGTCGTTAGTGCTTGCTCGTTCAACCGGGAAATGGGTGACCTGGGCACGGACACTTATTACTATCCCGATGGTTTTGCCACCGGTAGTGGCAGGTTTAGCCCTTTTAACGACACTTGGTCGACGAGGATTAATAGGTAGTTCATTATCAGCGATTGGTATTGAACTTAGTTTCACTACCTGCGCGGTGATTGTGGCACAAACTTTTGTGGCATTGCCTTTTTTGGTGGTTTCCCTAGAAGGCGCATTGCGTACCCAGGGTATGGATTATGAGCGAGCCGCTGCGTCTTTGGGAGCCTCACCCTCGCGCATTTTTTGGCAGATTACTGTGCCTATTTCGGCTCCAGCAATTGCCTCGGGTACCGCATTATCTTTTGCGAGAGCGCTTGGTGAGTTCGGGGCAACCTTAACTTTCGCCGGTTCCCTTCAGGGAAAAACACGAACTTTGCCATTAGAGATTTATCTTCTGCGCGAAACTGATACAGATTTAGCAATTGCCTTATCCGTAGTTCTTTTAGCAGTTGCTGCCATTATTGTTGCTTTATCGGGGAGGCTGCGTGGCCGCTAGGTTGCACATCGACGCTCAACTGCAAGCGCGCAATTTTGATCTTACTTTCAATATTGATCAGGGGGAAACACTTGCAGTTGTAGGTAGCAATGGCGCCGGTAAATCTACATTAATCCAGCTCATCGCTGGAATTTTAATGCCAGATTCTGGTTCGTTGCTTATCGACGGAAAAGAACTTTTAGGCAATAGCCCAGTTTTAGTGCATCACCGAAAAATTGGCTACCTTAGCCAAAAGCCATTGTTATTTCCGCATCTTAATGTAATTGATAATGTTGCCTTTGGCGCGCGTGCACAAGGTTTAAGCAGATCAGAGTCTTATCAGCGTGCTGAGGAAGAATTAGAATTAGTTGGTTGTGGGCATCTTAAATTGCGTCGTGTTCAGCAACTGTCTGGTGGCCAAGCCCAACGGGTTGCTATTGCTCGTGTATTGGTTACTGATCCTGCGGTTTTACTACTTGATGAACCCTTTGCAGCTTTAGACGCAACGGTTTCTCCAGAGTTACGTGGGTTGATGCAGCAACGGTTCAAAGAGAGAACCGTTGTTATTGTTACCCACGACTTCCTTGATCTAGTGGCGTTAGCCGATAAGGTCATTGAAATTAAAAACGGCCATATTGTTGCTTCTGGACAAGTAGAAACCATTATCCGTCATCCACCAACCGCTTTTCTGGCTAAATTTGTTGGGCTTAATTTAGTTCCAGCATATTTTTCCAATGGAGAGCTACTAGTTGATGGCACCTTTTTTGCCATAGAAGATGCACAGCTACAAGACAAACTTAATATGCAATCATCTACGCCGGTACACATAGTTTTTCCCCCAACCGCAATACAGCTTTATCCAGTTGATTTAGCTACCGATATACCTGTGGAAGATAAAAGAACTTTAGCAACTGTAGTTGCTATTGAAGACCGTGGCTTAGCGCATCGAGTGACACTTTCTTGTGTAGGACAATCGCTTATCGCTGATATAACCCCTCACCAATTAAAAGAGTTTAATCTTGCCGTAGAAACAAAGGTGCTGATAAACGTCGACAAGCCAGTGATATATCAACCCTGATTTTCCCTAAAACGTGTCTTATCGCTCACACCTGTGCAAATACCAAGTTCTCAGAGCACTGTTGTGTAGATTCAAAGGGGGAAATGTGCCGGTATTCGGCAGTAGTTCACCTTTTTAAGAAGGGAAAATACATGGACATGTCTACCTGGGAGCCTACGCTTGGTGCGGCTCCACTATTAGCAATCGCGGCAGCAGCGGTGGCAGTAATTCTGCTGCTGATTATTTACTTCAAGGCGCACGCCTTTGTCACCCTGATTGTGGTTTCCGTGCTTACCGCACTTGCTGCGGGTATTCCGCTTTCTGGTGTTGTGGCTACCTTGACTTCTGGCTTTGGTTCTACCTTGGCATCGGTTGCTTTGTTGGTGGGGCTAGGGGCTATGATTGGTCGCTTAGTTGAGCAATCTGGGGGAGCAAAAACGCTTGCTGATGCGTTAGTGAACCGTTTTGGCGAAGATAAAGCACCTTTTGCACTCGGTGTGGCTTCGTTGCTCATGGGTTTCCCGATCTTTTTTGATGCTGGTCTGATTGTGATGCTGCCAGTTATTTTTGCGGTAGCACGACGCCTTAATGGTCCGGTACTTACCTATGGTATTCCCGCAGCCGGTGCATTTTCGGTTATGCACATTTATCTACCACCGCATCCAGGACCGGTAGCTGCTTCGGGATTTTTCCACGCTGATATTGGCTTAGTGCTGCTTTTTGGCCTGATTGTGGCTATTCCTACCTGGTATGTTTCTGGTTACCGGTTAGGTTTATATTTAGGCGGAAAATATAATTTTAAAGTTTCGGATATGCTCAATGGTCCGCAACTAAACGAAGATGAGTTGCCCAAGAATCCGGCTAGCCCAGCACAGGTGATCGCTATTTTGCTGCTGCCACTGGTGCTTATTTTTGGTAATACTGGGTTAACCACCTTGGCAGCTAACGAGACTATTGCGAAAGATAGTAGTTGGTATAGTTTCTTTGTTTTCCTTGGCCAAACTCCCATTGCCTTGCTTATTACCCTGTTGGTGGCCATCATTGTGCTCGGTATTAGGCGTGGTGTAGATCGATCGGTTATCGAGAAAACTTTAGAATCCTCGCTGGCGCCAATCTGTTCGGTTATTTTAATTACTGGTGCTGGTGGTATGTTCGGCGGCGTGCTACGTACCTCAGGCATTGGCGATGCACTGGCTGCTGCTATGGATGGGCTAGGAATTCCGGTGATTTTTGCTTGCTATCTTATTGCTGTAGTGCTGCGCTTAGCTCAGGGTTCGGCTACAGTTGCTTTGACTACAGCTGCCGCGTTGATGGTTCCCGCGGTAGAAGCCGGTGGTTACTCTGAGATGCAATTAGCGCTGATTGTTTTAGCAACTGCCGCTGGTTCTGTATTTGGTAGCCATGTTAATGATTCTGGTTTCTGGTTGGTTGGTCGGCTTATGGATATGGATGTTCCTACTACTTTGCGTACCTGGACAGTTAACCAAGTGCTGGTTTCGGCGGTGGGGTTCGCTATTGTGTTAGCACTGTACGGGGTGACTTTCGCTTTATAAAAAGAAGCGTGATGATGTTAAGCATGGGCGTTATCTGGGGTTTTTACTTGTAACGAAAAGTTTATTTGGTTGGTGTGTGGCTGTGGAGATGCGCGAACTTTTTTATATTTCGTGTTTTGGTCTCATCTTCGATGAGCGTATGTGTTCATCTCAAACAACGGTCGAATACGAGCTGGATTATTGTTGGTTGGTCAGGGAAATATTTTGACTACGAATTAGAAGGTTGGGGGTTTAAATCCCTCCAGGAGAATCACGAAAACACCTAGTAAAAGTTAGTTTTACTAGGTGCTTTCGTATTGTTTTAGGTTTTGCTGCCTATATTCCGGTTGTGGGGAGTCCGATTTATAGGAAGTAGCGCGTGGTTGATAGTGGGGGGGCATATTGTGTTTTTCGGGCAATAATAACTTTAATAGGGGTCTTTTCCCTGGTGGTTCTGTGTGCAAATAGTTATACCAGATTACAAATTTAACCTTTCCTAAGATTTTTCTTAGAAAAACTTTAGTTTTTGTGGAAATTGTTGTAGTGTTTCATAGTGTTCCTACTGGATCGTTTATTTGTTTTCCTATTTTCTGTTAAAGGGGGATTTTCTTGTGAAGATTCGTAAAATCGGCCTAACTATTGCTAGCGCTCTTATGATGGTGGGCTCGGCAGCTGCAATTGCTCCAGCACATGCAGAAACTGTCTCGGATTACACAAAATATTTTACCGGAGAACAATTTGCTTCATGGAAGAGTCGCACTGAAGGTTGCACTAGCTTGTATGGTGAGCAGTATCGTGAAGACTGTGAGTATTACTCCGTAGCGATGGAGTATTATGAGTTTTATTATCAAGAGGGCGATCAGGAAGAATATGAGCGCTATGGGGCTAGGGCAGGTGAGATATGGGGCAAGCTCTTTGACTTAACCTATGGCAAAAATAGCGCTATGGGCTAAAGTAGTATTGGCCTTTTCTGTTTCATTGCTACGCATACTCTTACGATTCTTCATTTTGGGTCGTAAGAGTTTTTGTTGTTTACGCTGGTGGGTATCCATTTTTCTTTACATCTGAAGATATTTATCTTTTAGTTGCGAACAAATACCGAACGGCGTTTATATGTACAGGCAGAAGTGAAAAAACCTTTAGCTTAATAAACAGCATTGCATATCAACTGCAAGTTCCTTAGTGTTTAAAACCAGAGTACGTGCAGTTGATAGTGGAAGTGTTTTAAGAAACTGCAACCTCACGTATCCAGGAAGCTGCCTGCTGAGCGATCTTCTCTGGCGGATCGAGAATATCAAAAACGCGCCCTACTTCATCTGCACTGAGTGCTTCGAGGGTGTCCCATTGTGATTGCAAAAGTGTCGGGGGCATAAAATGCCCTGGTCGGTTATTCATGCGTTGATATAAGGTATCGAAATCGCCGTGGACGTGCACAAATATCACAGTGTTGCAGTGCGAGCGGATAAGATCACGGTAGCTGCGCTTTAATGCGCTACACCCGACGATCGCACCATCGGGTTGCTGGGCAAGCCAGCTGCCAATGCTTTCTAACCAGGGCCAGCGATCTTTATCGTTAAGCGCGATACCTTGTGCCATCTTGTCGATATTTTCTTGTGGGTGCATATCATCGCCATCGCGGTAGTCGATACCCAGTAGCGGGGCAAGTAGTGCGCCTACAGTTGATTTACCGGAGCCAGAAACACCCATAATGACAATATGTTGTGCTGACATTTACCTGCCCACCTTGACGAGCACTTTTCCCGAAAGCTGTGCATTTTTCGCGGTAGCAAAAGCGGTGTGCACCTCGGAAAGATCAAAGGTATGCGTGATGACGGCGTCGAAAAGCTCGTGCTCAGCAAGCAATTGGATAGACTGATTAATTTCGTCATTAAAACGGAATGTACCTTTAAGGGATAACTCTTTTGCTACGAGCGGAGCAAGATTAATACCTACCGGCTGACCTGGTAACATGCCCACCTGCACAACAGTTGCTTGGCGACGAGCCGCCACCAGCGCAGCCGTAGTTGCTGCGGCAACACCGGCGCACTCTAGAACAATATCGAATTCCTCTTCCGGAAGCTGGTCGGTAGAAACATTCACCGTGGTTATCTCACCAAGAGCATGAGCACGCTCAAGTGGTTCATCGAAAATATCGCTAAGCCATACTTGTTGTGCACCTTTAACTAGTGCGGCGGCGGCAGCTAATTGGCCAATAGGTCCAGCTCCAGAAACCAATACTTTCTTGCCATTGAGGTTTCCAGCAAGAGTGATCGCATGTAGTGCAACACTTAACGGTTCTACGAGAGCTGCGCGTCGAATATCTAAGGTAGCGGGTAAAACGTGCACTTGATCTTTACGTACCAGAATTCTTTCTACCATGGCGCCTTGGGTATGTGGCCAGGTGGAGGCGGAACCAAAATATGCACCGTGTGGCCAAATATGCGGCTGATCTTCTAGACCAGGTTGGCAGGTACCAAAAGTGGCGGGGTGAATGGTCACCGGAGTTCCGTCGTCAAGGTAACCACTCATTTCATGTCCAGGAATAAGTGGTTCGCGTAATTCAAATGCGCCTACCTGGCCGTCATAATAATAGTGCAAGTCAGAGCCGCAAATTCCTACATAAGAGACATTAATAGCAACCATATCCTCATTGCTATGGGCGCTAGGCAGGTCAGGGACATCGGTGACCACAAGTTCGTTTTTCTTAAGGATCAGCGCTGCTTTCACTATCTCTTCTTTCGGTACGAGGTTTTATCGACGTCTAGCTCAGGTTTAGACCACGGCGGTCATGCCACCATCAACAGCTAGATTCTGTCCGGTAATAAAAGACGATGCATCTGAGGCTAAGAAAACAAGTGGGCCAATGAGCTCGTTCGGATTACCCCAGCGACCGGCTGGGGTACGGTTGGCTACCCAGGCGCTGAATTCAGGATCGTCGACAAGCGCTTTATTCATATCTGTATCGAAATAACCTGGTGAAATAGTATTAACCTGGATATTATCTTTGGATAATTCCGCTGCCAGCCCCTGAGCGAACATGGCTACTCCACCTTTGGTCGCACAATAAGGCGCAATAGTAGCCCGGCCAAGACGCGATTGCACCGAACCGATCATAATAATTTTGCCACTACCGCGTTGTTGCATCGCCGCCGCAATCGGCCGAGTAACATGGAAAACCCCAGAAAGATTGGTGCCAACAATATCGCGCCAATCGGCATCGCTAAATTGTGCAATGGGGTTGCGACGCTGAATCCCAGCATTATTGACCAAAATATCTGGGGTACCAAACTGATCTAATAACTGTGCCATCGCCTCTGCTGTTGCTTCTGGATTATCTACCCGAAAGCCAACACTGCCATGTGCTCCTAACACCGCCGCCTGTTGTTGGGCAGTTTCTGGGTTGGAACCATGGATAATAACCTTCGCCCCATGAGCAATAAGACCCGCGGCTAAAGTAGCGCCCAAACCCCTCGTCGAACCAGTAACAAATGCCAGTTTACCTGCAATATTAAAGTGATTGTCAGGGTGATAGTTAGACATGAAGTTAAGCGTACCAGCATCAAAAATCATTAGTGCCCAGTATCATGTGGTACGTACTACACCTAATAATAGTTACGTGTCGACGAGGCACTTAACTACACTTCCTACCGCGCCGGGCGCTTAGTATGAGCTACCCGGCGCAGCACCATAGTGACCTAGAGGCTGATGTATTTGGTGTCTAAATATTCCAGTATTCCTTCTTGGCCGCCTTCTCGACCAAAACCAGATTCTTTGATGCCACCAAAAGGTGCGGCAGCATCAGAAATAGCACCTTTATTAATACCCACCATGCCAGCTGTTAACGCAGTAGCTAAGTGGTGTGCAGTATGCACATTCTCGCTAAAACCATAAGCAGCTAGACCATAAGCGGTATCATTAGCTAACTTAATTCCCTGCTCAAGCGTACTAAAAGTAGTAATGGTGGCAACGGGGCCAAAGATTTCTTCGTTAAAAATCCGTGATCTAGTGCTTACATTATCGAGTACTGTTGCCGGATAGAAGAAACCTTTACCCGACGCAACAGTGCCACCACAACGGATAATCGCACCATCATCTACCGACTGTGTTACCAGTTCAGCCACCTGATCACGTTGTTTTTGTGAGATCAAAGGACCCAATTGAATATTGCTATCGAGACCGTTGCCTAGGGTTATTGCTTGCATTTTAGCTACTAACCGGGCACTAAAATCTGCTGCGATTGATTCATGGACAAGAAAACGATTAGCTGCAATACATGCTTGGCCACCATTGCGCATTTTCGCCTGCATAGCACATTCTAAGACCAGATCAAGATCGGCATCGTGGTGAATAAGAAATGGCGCATTACCACCTAGCTCCATCGAGGTACGCACCAAATTACGCGCTGAAAGTTCCACGAGGGTTTTACCTACCGCAGTAGAACCAGTAAAGGTAAGTTTGCGCAATCGAGAATCGTTAAGCAAAGTGGCAGAAAAATTGGTTGCATCTGTGGTGGGAAGAATATGAATCAGGTCGGTAGGTGCATTGGCTTCTGCCAACACTGACTTTATTATTTTTCCGGCCAACAGCATTGTTAGTGGCGTGAGTTGGGCGGGTTTAATCAATATTGGACAGCCAGCCGCTAGTGCCGGGGCAATTTTGCGTGCAGCCATGGCTAGCGGGAAGTTCCATGGGGTAATTGCTAACACCACACCTACCGGTTGATGCGTTACGACGATGTGTCCCCCACCCGCAGGCGCTGGGGTAATACGCCCCGGAATCCGAACTGCCTCTTCGGCAAACCAGCGGAAGTATTCATTGGCATAGTCTACTTCCCCACCGGCTTCGGCAAGTGGTTTACCCATTTCCAAGGTCATTGTGCGGGCGAAATCATCGCGCCGGGCGGCGATACGAGAATAGATTGTGCGCAATATTTCGCTTTTTTCTCGGGGTGAAAACTCAGCCCATTTACTTTGTGCTGCGTGAGCGCGCGCTAAAGCTGAAAGCCACTGAGTCGAATCAGTATCGCAGACCTGGGCAATGACTTCTTCGGTAGCGGGATTAATAACCTCAAAAAACTTATCAACACCGTCATGCCGAGTAGGAATATCAGTTGGTAGGTAAGTAGAAAGAAGCATGGAGATCCTTTTCTTCGTAGTAAATGCCGGTTATTTCTAGTGTGACACATCTTGCTTGAGCCGGTAGTGAATGTATTTTCACTATCTGGAACTATTCGATATGTGAAGACTCGTCGATAAGCAAAAATGAGTTAGCAGAAGTGATAAGAGGCATATTTATCTAGCTCATATGTGTGTTTCTCTGTTATGCCTTAAAGGATAAAATTATTGTCGCACCAAGGAATATGAAATGGATTCGCTGGCTGATTATCGGCGTATGGGCATTGAGGCGGATGTAGTTTTACGCCTTGGAATGATGTTGATGGGAGCCGGTACCTCGGGTTATCGGGTGTTACGCGCTATGAAGCGTACTGCACGCGCAGTTGGTTTTGATCAGCTCGATGCAGTGGTAGGCGTTACTCAAATTACCGTTACTTTTCACCGAGGTGAGCATTTTCGCACTATAGTCGCCCAGCAAAACCCACCCACGGTGGATGCTTCCCGAATTGAAGCGCTCGAAGATCTCACCCACAATCGTCTGTATTACGGGATTAGTGCCTATGAGCTTACGACGTTGCTTGATGAAATCGAACATAATGTGCGCAAGCGATGGAATATTGGGGTGCTTTGTTTGGCAGCAGCTTTCGCCTGTGCAGCTTTTGCCTTATTGAACTTTTTCCCCTGGAATTTTGCTATTATCGTCGGTATTTCTGCTGCTTGTGGACAATTGGTACGTGGGTTATTGCATCGTTGCCACATTAACCAATTAGGCTGCATTGTGATGGCTGGGCTTAGTGCATCCTTGAGTTATTTTCTGCTTGCTCCAGAGTCCTATGCTCCTGGTTATATTGCTGCCGTCCTCTTTTTGATCCCCGGTTTTCCACTTTTCTCTGCACTTATTGACCTCGCCCGCTTTGATCTTGATGCAGGTATTAGTCGGCTAGTGTACTCACTGACTATCATTGGCGTAGCTGCATTTACCGTTGCCCTTATTAGCTGGGGTACCGGGTTAAGTCCGGATCTGCCGCCCCAAGAAAGCAATTTAAACTGGTATTTAGTTGCTGCCGGAGCAAGTTTTGTTGGTATCGCTGGTTTTGCTTTTTTGTTTAATTCTTCGCGACGAATGGTTCTCGTGGCTGCTTTAGTAGGAACCATAGCGAATATGGCGCGTTTGGGCATTATTGTCTTAGGTGCAACTGACTATGTGGCAGCATTTGCTGGTGGTTTAATTGTGGGATTACTTGGTGCGGTAGTTGCTCGGTGGACATCCTTGCCACGAATTACTACTACTGTTCCGGCTGCGGTGATTATGATTCCCGGAACCGCAATTTTTAGATCGGTCTATTACTTTACTACTGGGCAAATGGATCAAGCGCTTTCTTTTGCCAGTACCGCAATGATGTTCATTGTAGCCATTGGTTGCGGCTTGGTGGCTGCTCGAATGTTTAGCGATCGAGATTGGACGATTGGCCGCCATATTGATTTTAGTCGTCGATAAGTAGGGTTAATGAACACCCACCTTAGTTTTGGAGAGAAAATAAGGTGGGCGAAAGAGCATTAAAAAATAGAATCTTAGCTACTTAAACGATTGAGCATGTCCTTAAAGCCGGGGAAAAGCATATTAGCCAGGAAAGCAATAACACCACTGATCAGCGCAGTTGCGGAAAGAACCGCCAAAATTGTCTTCCATACGCCAGGCTTGGCACTTGAGGAATCATCAGGGTCTTGTGGCTGAGACTGTTTTTCAAAGAGGTCAAAACCAACCTTGATTGGATCGTGGTCGGAAGAACGGAACACATTGTCCTGGTAGAAATCCACGGCATTGAAATTACGCAGTGCATATTCAAATGCAACCGGTTCATCGGAGTTAATATCCCACACCTCAGCACCACGCACAAGCTTCATCGCAGCCTCATTGCCTAACGCATGATCGAGCGAACCTAGCCGACCACTAAACTGATAAGAAATACCAGCGTCATATTTCTCAGCAATATTACTAAAACCAGCTTTTTCGATGGTGGTTACTGCATCTTCGCGACTATAAGAATTAAGGTCACCTAAAATAAAGACCGGCGAATTATTCCATTCAGTATGTGATTTCAGATGTTTGATTAATGCCTCGGATTGCTTACGACGAACAGTGGCATTATTGCCCTGACCATCGCCGGTGTCCTGGTCATTATCAATAACTGAACCCTTGGACTTGAAGTGGTTAACTACTACAACAAAACGTGCCTTTTCATCTTTAATTGCCGAAAATTCCTGTGCTAATGGTTGACGAGCTTTGCCGGTAAAGGCATCATCATTAAAGATATGAGACTGACCTACTGGTTTAATGGTGGCGGGATTATAAATAAAGGCGACCCGGATAAGATCTTCGTTATCGCCACGAGTTTCTGGTGAAGCAACATATGCCCACCGCTGTGAACCAGCCGCTGCATTAAGCGCATCAACTAAGTTCTTGAGTGCATAATCACGATCACCTGATCCAGTGGTTTCAGTGTTTTCAATTTCTTCGAGACCTAACACATCAACATTAAGTCGGTTGATTGCGGCAACAATTTTACGCTGCTGATCTGCAAATGCGTTGTGGGTATGTGCACCGCGTACCGCAGAACACTTTGCCGTGACTGGGTTGCCGTGGCGATCATTATTCGATTTACACCCTTTAGTCTCGCCCAAGGTGGTGAAGTAATTGAGCACATTGAAGCTAGCAAGTGAATATTGACCAGCAACATTATCGACTCTACCTAGTTCTGCCTCACGTGATTCTGTCCAGGTAATGGGCAAATCAACCCCAGCGGTATTACCGGTAATCGGCGTAGTTGGCTGGAAATTCCACTGGTCAAAACGATAATCCACAATTACTGGGTGCTGGAAACTTACTGGATCACCGGTACGCAATGATTTAATAACGGTGGCATTATCTTGTGCGATATAAGGCAAGGGGGTGTTTTTATCGCTGTACAAGTAGTTAACGCCGCGTCCGTCATCAAGCGTAAATTGTTCAGCAGCTTGCTGAGCCATGATCTCGGCAGCTTTTCGCCCTGGTGCAATAAAGTCAGTGGCTTGACGATACGCGGAATCTCCTAGGGCAAGACCAATAGTGCCGTATGTATTTAAGGTGTAGTTACTAGTAACTGTATGAGCACCAGTAGGTTGTACCAGCATACCTTCATACGCTTCTCGAATATCACCGGCAGGAATATTGGTTACCTGGATCGGTACCACTGGTTCAAAGGCAGTATCGCTTATGGTAACCACGGGGTTGTTAAGCTGGGTGAGCTCTTTAAATTCGACGACCTGTCCACGCACTATGACAGAATCCCCAACTTTAGGCATTGTTTTTAGTTTTTTCTCATTCTTTCCCAGGTAAACATACAGCCCATCGGAAGCATCACCGCTGTGCTTTTCCGTTTTACCGGTTCCGGGTGTTTGGATATAAAAGCCACGGAAACCACCTTCTGGATAAGCCGCAGTCACAATACCTTGGGTGGTTACTTGTTGTTTGAGCAGCGGACTTTCTGCACTGGTTCCTTGAATTTCAGCAATAGGGGTGATGCTGGAATCTGGGTGAGCAGCATTTGCTGTCTTAGTCTCATCTTTTTCTGCTTCCTCAGAACCATCAGGATCATCGGGTGGCGGTGAGTCTATGTCTTCGCTGAAATCCGGGACATAATCGGGATCATCCGTGTTGTCTGTTATTTTCTCAAGCTGGCTGTCTGTGACAACTGTACTGGTATCAGAAGGAGTTGCCTGCGCTACAGGAGCAAATCCGGTAGCTATAAGGCTGCTTACCAGAATAGGAAGAGTTACTCTTTTTAACCGGACATAGAGATACTTGTTATGCATAATTCTCCATAAAAATGTGTGAGAAAAAGGAACTCATTTACCATTACTCCGCCGCCTAAACATAGGGGGCATAATTCCTCTGGATATTGCTCACATTGGGCATTTATTGACTATTAACTTGGGGTTCATGAACTTTTCGGGGGTGAAAGAGGGGTGTCCTTAACGGGCTTCGCTCAGGCGGAAAAGTGGCGTCGATAAGCAAATAAAAATAAGGCTGTAACGATTGTTGCTCTCTACACACAAATAAGGTGACAAGACGCTAGTTACGTTGTTTTAAAAGGAGTTGGTTGTCATGAAAAAGAATGCAGTACTTGTGTCTGCTATAGCCAGCGTGGCTCTGGTATTAACCGGTTGTTCTCAATCGCAAGCAGAGTCTGAGCCGGCTCCAACGCTTACCATCCAGGATTCGGTTACCCCAGGTGCGGAAATCCTTGTTTCTTCCACCTGTGAAGGGGTGTCAGCAAAGTTGGAGACCAGTTGGGGCGAGAACACAACAATGAGCCCGGCTGCCGATAAAGGCGAGCTCATCGCTTATGTTAATGCTCCCGACCCGCTCACTGGTGATGAGACGTTGACCGCAACCTGTGCAGATGGCACAACCATTATGGTAAATCTGCTAGGCGATGAGAATTAGTTCCACTGAACAAGTACGTGAGGAGTTTTCCGATATTTATCGGCAAACCTACCCACGCATCCGAGCCTATTTTCGCCGACGCGTCAACAAAGAATTGGTTGATGATCTAACAGCCGAGACCTTTGCGCGTGCGTGGCGAAAATGGCATAGTCGAAAAGGAGAGCCGATGCCGTGGATCTACGGCATCGCTCACCATGTCGTTTTAGAAGCATATCGGGCTAATCCCCCACAGCTTTTCGACGATCTCAGCTTCATGAGTGCTTATAGCGAAGATATCGCTGATGAAGTGTCAACAAGTGTAGACATTTACCGTGCGCTTCGTAGGCTGAGTGAAACAGATCGTGAAATCTTAACTTTGCATGCGTGGGAAGGACTAGAGCCTAAAGAGCTTGCAGAAGTTCTTCAAGTAGGTGGAACCCAAGCACGAGTTCGTCTTCATCGCGCCCGCAAACGCTTAGCTCAAGGAGTAAAAAACAGTGAATCCTATTGATCGACTTCGGGATGCAAACCTAGTCCCTGATGAGGCACTAGATACCTACTCCTATCAGCATGCTGAGGACACTCTCAAAGAAATTTTGAATGAGGAATCCCCAGCGGCTGCTACTAGTGGCCGACGATTGAGAAAAATGCCCGCACTTGTTGCCGCTTGTGCCCTAGCTGCTACTGCTCTTACTGTGACCGCTATGCTTCCCTCGAATAGTAATGAGGCTCGTGATGTGTTGCTGGCGAGTGCCGAGGCAGCAAATGCGCAACCTGATTTAGTTGAGCTTGCTACCACCGGGCGCGATTATGTACTGCGTACTGATTCACGTGGTCAAACGCGAGTACGTACTGAATATGTTATTGATGCCAGCGGCGATGTTCATATGGAACAACAAGTCGAACCTGCGGCAGGCAGCGGCGATAGTGCTGAATTGCTTAAAGAACTTGGTGATCTTTCCCCTGCGATTAGTGCAGAGCAATTTGCAACTACACCTGGTTCCACTCAAGAAATGGGCCGTCTTATTACCGAAACCTATGGTGATGCTTCTGCACGGAGTTTGTTAAAAACTCTGCTTACTCCAGGTATTCGCGGTATTCAAGAAAAAGCTATCTATGAGTTGCTTGCTTCACTTGATGGTAACGATCTTGCCCAAAAAAACGGAGAAATCTTAAGCATTATTCGTGAAGAAGATGAACTGAGTTTCGATATTCTAGCTACTACCGGACAGCTTATTCGTACCTATGGACTAATGGGCGTTGACATTACCACGAGTGTAGAAACCGCAACCATTTTGGATTGTAATGCGGTGACTGGCTTAGCCGGACCAGATCAGATCAGTCTTGGTTGTGCCGATAATAATCACTATGTGGATCGACTAACCTGGCAGAACTGGGGTGGCGATCAAGCAAAAGCAACCGGCACTTCGGTCAGCAACTCTTGTGATCCCTCCTGCGCAGAAGGAAACTATCAAGAATATCCGGTCGTGGTCACCGCGCGGGAAAAGAAAACCTGTGGCTACCAGGTAGATGTCTACACCATATTAGATATTGAATATCAAGGCAAGAACGCACCAGCGAAAGAAAGCGTAGAAATCGGTTGTTTCGATGAGACAACCGGGGCTCCATAAACTGCACTGACCGGCGACATAAGCATGTGTTTATTCATCTGCTTATGTCGTCGTTTTTCTTTTTCATTAGCTGGGGAGGACGTCGAAAAGCAATAAAGTCCACCCAGGGTACTACACTGTTTACCCATGAATACACTGAGCGACCCAGCAGCTAATTTTGCGTTTCGTTACACTCCGGAACTTGCAGGTAGCATTGAGAAAAACTGGCAGCAATTCTGGATTGACCACGGTACTTTTGAAACCCCGAATCCCGTGGGTGATCTAGCAACCGGTGGTGAGCTTTCGCCAGATAAGTTATTCGTTCAGGATATGTTCCCTTATCCCTCCGGAGCTGGTCTGCATGTGGGGCACCCATTTGGGTATATCGCAACCGATGTTTTTGCTCGGTTTCATCGTATGTTGGGCAAAAATGTTTTGCACACCATGGGATACGACGCTTTTGGTTTACCAGCAGAACAATACGCTATTCAAACTGGTACACACCCGCGTACAACGACCATGCAAAATATCAAGAACATGGAAGCGCAACTTGATGCGCTGGGTTTAGGCCACGATCGACGTCGTAAAGTAGCTACTACGGATCCAGAATTTTATAAGTGGACGCAGTGGATTTTCATTCAAATTTTTAATGCCTGGTTTGATAAGCAACAAAACAAAGCGCGACGTATTGAAGAACTTATTCCATTGTTGCTTTCCGGTGAGGTAGCTACCCCAGCTGAGTTTGGTGCCCCCTATGGTGAGTTAGATGAGATTACTCAGCGCAAGGTAGTAGATTCTTTCCGTCTGGTTTACCGCTCTAATTCGATTGTGAATTGGTGTCCGGGTTTGGGAACTGTGCTGGCAAATGAGGAGGTTACCGCCGATGGTCGCTCAGAGCGCGGTAATTTCCCGGTTTTCCGCAAAAACCTTTCCCAGTGGATGATGCGGATCACCGATTATGCTGACCGTCTTGTCGACGACCTAGAACTTCTTGACTGGACTGAAAAAGTTAAGAGCATGCAGCGTAACTGGATCGGACGCTCGCAGGGGGCGGAAGTTGATTTTGCAGCTGGTTCACAAAAAATCACTGTTTTTACCACTCGTCCAGACACGCTTTTTGGTGCTCAATATATGGTGCTGGCCCCAGAGCACGAGCTTGTCGACGTTTTGGTTGCTGAAGGAGCTGGCGTATATGAGGGTGTTGATCCTCGCTGGACTTTCGGTGAGA
Organism: Corynebacterium kutscheri; assembly: GCF_000980835.1. Classification (NCBI taxonomy): domain Bacteria; kingdom Bacillati; phylum Actinomycetota; class Actinomycetes; order Mycobacteriales; family Corynebacteriaceae; genus Corynebacterium; species Corynebacterium kutscheri. The sequence goes on along the minus strand of NZ_CP011312.1, from coordinate 2,278,647 downwards.
ACTCCCCTGCCGAGGCGGTAGCCGCTTATCGCAAGGCGATTGCTGCGAAAAGTGATGTGGAGCGCCAAGAAAACAAAGAAAAAACCGGTGTTTATCTAGGCATAGATGCCATTAACCCGGTCAATGGTCAGCCTATCCCAGTCTTCATTGGCGATTATGTACTCACCGGCTATGGCACCGGTGCAATTATGGCTGTGCCTGCTCATGATGAGCGTGACTTTGAGTTCGCCACCGAGTTCGGATTGCCCATTGTGGAGGTCGTTGCCGGTGGTGATATTAGTGTGGCGGCCTTTAGCGGTGAGGGAACAATGGTTAACTCCGCTAATGATGAGGGACTAGATATTAATGGTTTAGATAAAAAGTCTGCTATTGCCGCTACTATCGAATGGCTTACCCAGCGTGGCCTGGGGGTTGAAAAAATCCAGTACAAACTACGCGATTGGCTTTTTGCTCGCCAGCGCTATTGGGGCGAGCCTTTCCCGGTGGTCTACGATGAGCACGGTCTTGCTCATACCTTGCCTGAGTCAATGTTGCCTATCGAACTTCCTGAGGTGGAGGATTACCAACCGGTATCGTTTGATCCCAATGATGCTAATTCTGAGCCACAGCCGCCATTGGCTAAGGAAACCCAGTGGTTAGAAGTAGAACTTGATCTTGGCGATGGGCTGAAAAAGTACACCCGCGATGCTAACGTTATGCCGCAATGGGCAGGCTCTTCCTGGTACCAGCTGCGCTATATTGATCCCACCAATAATGAAGAATTCTGCAATATTGAAAACGAACGCTATTGGACCGGACCGCGCCCAGAATTGCATGGGCCACAGGATCCAGGCGGTGTTGACCTCTACGTCGGTGGTGTAGAACATGCTGTGCTGCACCTTTTGTATTCACGTTTTTGGCATAAGGTACTTTTCGACTTAGGCTATGTCAGCTCCCGGGAGCCGTATCGTCGACTCTTTAATCAGGGATATATTCAGGCCTATGCGTATACCGATGCCCGTGGGGTGTATGTTCCAGCTGCTGAAGTAGAAGAAAAAGACGGCGAATTCTACTATCAGGGTGAAAAAGTCACTCAGGAATACGGCAAAATGGGTAAGTCATTAAAAAACGCTGTTTCCCCAGATGATATTTGCCGGGACTATGGTACCGATACTCTGCGTGTTTATGAGATGGCGATGGGCCCACTGGATACTTCGCGTCCTTGGGCAACCAAAGACGTGGTGGGATCGCAACGGTTCTTGCAACGCTTGTGGCGGTTAGTAGTTAATGAAAATACTGGCGAGCTAGCTATCACCGATGCCGAGTTGAGTGAGGATGATTGTAAACAATTACACCGCACAATTGCGGGCATCCGGGATGACTATGAAGGCCTGCGGATTAACACTGTGGTGGCCAAGGCAATCGAATATGTTAACTATCTGACTAAGACTTACTCAGCTGGTGCTCCTCGTGCTGCGGTAACTCCATTGATACAGATGATTTCCCCAGTTGCCCCGCACATTGCTGAAGAGTTGTGGCAGCGACTTGGCCATACCGAGACCATCACCTTTGAACCATTTCCTACCTTTGATGAGAAATGGCTTGTCGACGATGAGATTGAATTACCGGTGCAGATTAATGGCAAGGTACGTACTCGGATTATGGTTCCTGCCGATGCTGATCAGGCTGCGATTACTGAGCTTGTACTAGCTGATGCAGATGTGCGTACGCATATGGCAGGAAAGAATGTGGTGAAGACGATTGTGGTTCCAGGACGCATGGTCAACCTCGTGCTGAAATAAGTATATGTCCCGTTAAATACTGAAACCCATAGGGTCAGTGTGGATACACACCAACTGGGTTGTGATGGGTAAAAATGCTCTGTCTGCCGAAGTTTTTATTTTCCCATTTTTGGGTGAAAACTTCGGCAGATAATTTATTTTCTCTTTGAATGGTGCTGTTGTTTCTGGTGGCTCATACCGTATTGTTTTAGGTGCTAGTGGTGGGGTTATTTCTATAAAAAGCTTGGCATAAGATAGAAATGTCGGCATAAGATGCAGCAGGTATGAGCTTCTGGAGAGGACGAATTTTCATGCGCAAAGATCGTGTCACTTTGGGCGTCGATCGGATTATGCAAAGCATTGCAAATGGAGAATTCCAACCAGGCCAAGCCTTACCGAGTGAGGCTAATCTTGCTGCATTTTTAGATGTTTCTCGACCCACTATGCGTGAGGTGGTGCGTACGCTTGCTGATCGCGGTGTGGTTGAGGTGGTTCATGGTCGGGGCACATTTGTTGCTGAAGTAAGTGCCTGGACGGATGTGCGCTCCCGTGTTGATATTATTTCGCGTACCACCAGCAAAAATCAGGTAGGTTTTTATCTCACTGAAGTTCGACGCATGATTGAAGTGGGTGCTTCGGGGCATGCGGCAGCGCGGGCAACAGATGAGGATATTGCGCGTATGCGAGCAGCATTGGATGCTTATGATGCAGCCGTTGTTGCCAATGATGTGCTAGCAATCGTAGACGCGGACGTTGAGTTTCATACCGCGCTGATTGAGGCTAGTAAAAACCCGTTTATTACTGCGGTGATGATTCCGCTTGCTGATGAATTGGCTGCTTCCCGGTATGAAACTAGCTCGGTGCCTGAGGTGTGCCAACGTGCGCAAAAACATCACCGAGAGATTTTTGTAGCTGTGAAAAATCGTGATGAAGAAGGTGCAAAGAATGCCATGCGCCGACATATGACACAAACCTTCGATGATATTGCGCGTTTTGTAGATGCTGATGATTAACTAGTGGCTAGCACCTTATTTTTAGTAGCTCATGTAGTAGAACTTGGCATGTGGTTGGGGTGTTACCTGGTTAGCACTAGTGAGATCGCGTGATAAAGCGAGTGTAAACCTGGGGTGATCGCTGAGCTTATTTATGTAGCTCAGTAGAATAATTTTGTCGTGGGGGTAGGTAAAACAGAAAACTGTGGCACATCAGGGGGTAAATGGGTGTGTTAATGACGTATTTCACTTTCTTTTGGTGTTGATCTGAGCGCTAATAAGTTATTTTTGATGAAAGATAGTCCTCAGAGGTCTAAGAACAAAGGAATTGTGATGTCTTATCGAAGTGGAACAGAACTACTTGCTCCTTTTCTAGGGGATGTGCCAACCACTGCCGCCGCTGTTCGTGAAACCATTGCTATAGCTGAAAGCAAAGGTCATCACGATCCGATTCTGGTCGTGCTGGACGACGATCCTACCGGTACCCAATCAGTAGCCGATCTACCGGTGCTTACCCGCTGGCGAGAAGAAGACTTAGCATGGGCATTGGAACAAAAAACTCCGGCCATCTATGTAATGACCAACTCGCGCTCGCTAAGCCCAGCAGATGCTCAAGCTATCAACAATGAAGTTGCCACGGCAGCTTATGCTGCAGCACAGAAATATGGCGTGGAACTAAGCTTTGTTTCTCGAAGTGATTCCACCTTGCGCGGACATTTCCCGCTAGAGCCAGATACACTTGCCGATGCTGCCCGGCTGCACGACGTAGATATTGATGGCTACCTACTGGTTCCTGCCTTTGGCGATGCCGGACGTATTACTGTCGCTGGAGTGCACTATGCCGGTAATGACACCGATGGATATTTACCGGTCGGTCAATCAGAGTTTGCCCAAGATGCAACCTTTGGTTACCACAATTCTGAGTTGGCTAAATGGGTGGAAGAAAAAACTGAAGGGCGAGTCACAGCAGATGAAGTCCTCGTCATCGACCTGAACACCATTAGAAGTGGTGCCGATGCCATTGCGGAAAAACTGCTTAGTGCAACTCATCGTCAACCAATTGTTAGCGATATCGTCACCGAAGATGATCTACGTTTGCTAAGCCTGGGTGTGATCCAAGCAGAAGCACAAGGTAAGCGCTTTATTTATCGCGTCGGCCCACCATTTGTTCGTGCTCGTATCGGACAAGATGTTCCTAAGCCACTAAATAAAGAAGATCTACACACACCAGATAATGCCGTTGCTGGCGGACTGATTGTTGTCGGTTCCCATGTTCCCACCACAACTCGCCAGCTTAATCATCTATTGGAAAACACTAAGCCATATGTCGTAGAGCTTGATGTAGCTGAAGTACTAGGTAATCGTCGAGAAGAATACCTCACTGGATTGGTAACGCTTATTGCCAACCAACTAAGCAATGGCAATGTTGTTTTCCATACCTCACGACAACTGGTGAAAGGCAAAGATGGGGAAGAATCACTAGCTATTGCACGCAAAGTCTCAGCAGCACTAGTAGCAGTAGTCAACCAGGTCATTCATCAGGTTACTCCCCGGTTTGTTATTGCCAAAGGCGGAATTACCTCTTCTGATGTTGCCTCAAAGGGTCTAGAAATGACCCGCGCTATGGTGGTTGGCCCGATGCAGGAAGGAATTATTTCCCTATGGGCAAGTGCTGATGGTCCAGCAACTGGGGTGGCCTATATCGTTTTCGCCGGCAATGTTGGCACTGATACCTCATTGGCAGAAGTCGTCGAAAAGCTTTCTTAAACTTACTAATTTTCCCGAAAGGATCCTCCTATGATTATCACCGTTGTTGGACTAGGTGCAATGGGTTTGCCAATGGCTACCAACCTGGCAAAAACTTTTAGCGTACGTGGGGTCGATATTGCCGAAGACCGCTGTGCACTTGCCCAAGCAGCTGGTATTGAGACTTTTAGTTCAGCTCGGGAAGCAGCTCGTGAATCAGATGTTGTTTTATTAGCGGTACGTAATGAACCACAATTACTTGAGGTTCTCTTTGGCACAGAAGGCATTGCTGAGGTTATGCCAGCAGGGGCGGTTGTCCTACTCACCTCAACTGTGGGCATGACCGCCGTGGAACAAGCCGCTGCATTATTAGCCGAGAAAAACCTAGGCCTGGTTGATGCTCCGATTTCTGGTGGCCCGGTACGCGCCGGGGAAGGTGATCTACTAGTAACTGCTGGTGGGAAGCCAAAAGTAGTCGAGTCAATCCGCGAAGTATTAGAAGCTATGGCCTCTAATCTAGTAATTGTTGGTGACGCCCCCGGTAAAGGACAAGCGCTAAAAACAGTGAACCAATTACTCTGTGGCGTCCACATTGCGGCAGCCGGCGAAGCTCTAGCCTTAGCTGATCGCTTAGGACTTGATCCGGCAGCCGCACTCGATGCACTCATGAGTGGTGCTGCGGCTTCCTTCATGCTCGGTGATCGTGGTCAGCGCATGTTAGAGGCCTATACCCCAGAAGGCGCAGAGGTAAAAAGCCGCCTAGATATTTTTGTGAAAGATATGGGCATTGTTACTGCTGCTGCAAAGAAAGCCGGCATTGGTGTTCCCCTTGCTGCCGCCGCTGAACAACAGTACCTAGCCGGACTTGTGCGAGGTAAAGCTGCTCAGGACGATTCCAGCATTATTACCGTGGTAGCCCCAACACAGCTTGCCGATACAGTTGATGACACCGCCCAAGGAGGTAAACCATGACCGGAACAGCGCTTCTTGGTTTAGGTATTGGCGCCGTTGCCGTTTTACTTCTACTAGTTATTTGGTTGCGGGTTCCAGCTTTTGTTGCACTCATTGGCGTAGCCATTGCTACTGCTGTAGTAGCAGGTATTCCGCTTGCCGATGCAGTAAGCACTGTTACCGGTGGCGTAGGAAAAACACTAGGATCAGTAGTGGTAGTTGTTGGCCTCGGTGCAATGCTAGGGCGGATGATTGAAGTTTCTGGTGGTGCGGAAGCAGTTGCACAATACTTCACCACGAAACTTGGGCCAAAGAAGGTTGTTGCCGCAGTAACCTTAGCAGCCTTCGTGCTAGGCATACCGGTGTTCTTTGATGTGGGATTTATTATCCTGGCACCAATTATTTTTGGTTTTGCTGCTGTAGCTAAAATCAATCCGCTAAAAATTGGTTTACCGGTTGCCGGCGCTATGTTAACCGTGCATGTAGCATTACCTCCTCACCCAGGACCGGTTGCGGTGGCAGGTACTTTGGAGGAAGATCCTGGTTTAATGCTTACCTTTGGTCTACCGATTGCCGCCCTTACCTGTGTGATAGGTTATTTTGCTGCCAAACTTTTTAAGGTTGATGGCATCAAGCGGCTTGCGTCACCAGTTGAAATAAATGATTCTGGTCCTACTGGTGTTGCACCATCACCATTTATGATTATTGGGTTGATTTTGCTGCCGATTCTTATGATCATGGTGGGCACAACCGGTGCCATGTTAAGCGAACCTGGTACTAGTTTTCATTCTGCGGTGAGTTTTATTGGCTCCTCCCCCGTCGCGCTATTAACTGCTGTGGTAGTAGCTTGGATTTTTATTGGTCGCCAACAAAAATGGAACCTTGACCAGGGCGCTGGCATTATGGATTCCGCATTACCAGCCGTGGCTGTAATTATCTTTGTCACCGGTGCCGGTGGCGGCTTTGCCAATGTATTAGTCGAATCTGGAATTGGTCAGGTTCTATCCGACATGCTCATTGGCATTAACATGCCACTGATTTTGATGGCCTTCCTATTATCCTTAGCATTGCGTGCTTCCCAAGGCTCAGCCACAGTAGCCATGCTTACCGCGACCGGATTATTAGTACAGCCCATTGCCGATGCCGGACTTAATACCGTGCAGGTCACGTTGATTATGCTATCCATTGGTTTTGGTGCGCTGGGATTGTCCCATATCAACGATTCCGGTTTCTGGATCGTGACCAAGTACCTTGGGCTCAGCGTTAAACAAGGCCTAAAAACCTGGACAGTCTTATCGACGATCTTTGGTACCGCTGGTTTCTGTTTATGCTGGCTACTTTATGCACTGGTTGGTTAAGCCAGAAATATAATAAAGAAAAAACACTTCCCGGTAGGCTGATGCTAACCTGCCGGGAAGTGTTTTTATGTGAGCTAGTCCTAGCTAGTGCGAAGAATTGCCGTTTTCTTGGACAAGCCTGGCTACATGCAGACTCAAATAAGCAAGTTCATCAGCAGAAACTTCCGCCCCTAACCGAAGTTCTAATACCGCAGCAAGTTTAGCTGCACAACGCACTGCTTCTGGATGGGTAAGTTCCATAGAATCTTGTAGCACATGCATTCCTTCATTGAGCTGCTTATTTTGGTTTACTCGAACAAAGAAATACCGCAGGTGAGTAATAAAACGTGCCGCAGAAATAGAGTGCTGGTTGACCTCAATACCAAAGCTTGCCGAGATGATTTTAAATAGTTGTTGAAAAATTCCCGTCATGCGGTAGGTTTCCAACAAACTATCCGTGCGAAAACCAGCATTGACTAGGTGTAGTGCAATAGCAATCGCCTCTTCTTCCGGAAGCTGAAGCGATAATTGAGTATTGACCTCACGCAAAATATTTTGGGCAGCCTGATACTCGGTGGCATAGAGATGCACTACTTCTGCATGAAGTGGATGCACGCTAGTATCCCCAGCCTGATAGCGCTGTTGGGCCACATCTAAGTGATCGGCCAGGGCAATAACCGAAGCTGAGGTTGCTGGTATGTCTAAAGTTGCCGCAACCTTTTTTAATGCGTCGTCGGCAGCTGCTAAAAAGAGGGGATTAATGTGCGCGAGTTGATCGGCAAGATTATCACTATCGCGATCCGCTTCCGGGCGGAAAACCCGATTGATTTTTTGCTTGTCGACGAGTTCCCCCGGCTTCTTTTGAAAGCCGACTCCCCAGCCGGTAAGGACTGCTTCCTGGTGGTGCTCATCAATGGCAAGCACCACGTTATTGTTCAATACGCGCACAATTTTCATAGTGATTATCGTGTGAGGGTTCCACCATTGCTGGCAATGAGTTCGCGGTACCAATTAAAAGACTTTTTCTTATAGCGATCTAAGCTACCGGTGCCATCATCGTTGCGATCCACATAAATGAAACCATAGCGCTTAGACATTTCCGCTGTTGATGCTGAGACCACATCAATGCAACCCCAGGTGGTATAACCCATGAGTTCAACTCCATCGGCAATGGCTTGTTCAACTTGCACGAGGTGTTCATTGAGATAGTCAATGCGGTAATCATCGGCAACGGTGGGTCCAGTTGGGCCGTCGATAAGCACATCCTTTGCACCTAAACCATTTTCGACGATAAAAAGTGGCTTTTGCCAGCGATCCCAGTACTCATTGAGCACAATGCGCAAGCCTACTGGGTCAATCTGCCAGCCCCATTCGGAAGCTTGCAGTGTGGGGTTGGGTACCCCGCCAATGATATTGCCCTTACCTGGGGCTTGTTTGGTGGGGTCGGCGGTTTCGCATACCGACATATAGTAGGAGAAGGAAACGAAATCGACGGTGTTTTTGAGATCATCACGGTCTTGATCCGTGATCTCAAGTTCTACCCCTAATTCACGTAGTTTTCGCAGGTAGTAGCCGGGATAGTAGCCGCGGCAGTGAATATCGCCAAAGGCGTAGTCATCCTGGCTGCGCTGGAGAGCATGCAATGCATCGTGAGGATCTGGGGTCAGTGGATACCGTGGTGCCGCAATAATCATGCAGCCGACCTTATTATCTGGATCAATCTCATGAGCGAGCTTAGTGACCCTGGCGCTGGCCACTAACTCGTTGTGGATTGCCTGGTAAAGACGCTGCGGGCCGATTTCCTCAACGGTACCCTCCAGACCACCAAAAACTGGAATATGTAGGACAGAGTTGACTTCATTGAAGGTCAGCCAATGTTGTACGCGGCCTTTATAGCGGTTAAAAACGGTGCGACAGTATTTTTCAAAGAAGCCAATGACCTCGCGGTTGGTCCAACCACCGTATTCACGCATAATCGCTAGTGGGGTTTCATAGTGCGAGAGAGTAACAAGTGGCGTGATTCCGTATTTTTCTAATTCATCGAGCACACGATCATAAAAAGCCAGGCCTTCCTCATTGGGTTGGTTTTCATCCCCGCGTGGGAAAATACGTGACCAGCCGATAGAGAACCGGAATACTTTAAAACCCATTTCAGCAAATAACGCAATATCTTCAACATACCGGTGATAGAAATCAATGGCAGTGTGCTTGAGGTTATCCTCGGTGGGTTCTGCGGTAGGTAGCGCCATAATGCCTTGGGGCATAACATCTTGAATGCTTAATCCTTTGCCGTATTGGTTATAAGCACCTTCGATTTGGTTGGCGGCAGTAGCGCCGCCCCATAAAAATCCCTCGGGAAAAGCAGTGGTAGACATGGTAGAACTCCTTAATAGAATGATGATAGAACTATTTTTCAGTGCGCAGTAGTGGTTCACCGCTAATAACAGAACCAGGTTGGCCAAGCTTATCGACGCTGGTTAACTTCTTAGAATTAGTCACAATAATAATTGTGGTGTTCTGGTAACCAGCCTCGCTAATATCGGTTAAAGAAACATCAACAAGTTTATCTCCGACAGTGACTTTATCGCCCACTTTGACTGCGGGAGTAAAACCCTTGCCTGCCATCTGAACAGTGTCGATACCGATATGAATGAGCAGTTCAATGCCATTATCTCCCTTAATGCCAAAAGCATGACCAGTTTTTGGGGCGGCAATGATTGTGCCAGTAATCGGTGCCAGGAAAGTACCATCAGTAGGGTTAATAGCTACCGAGGCACCCATGGCCTCAGAAGCAAAGACCTTATCGGCTACATCTTCAATCGGAATTAATGTGCCAGCCACTGGTGCAATAACTGTTGTGATAGCTGAGGCAGCAGTACTTTCAGCGGTATTCTCTTCGGCTTTAGCTGCAGTGGTTTCTACAGGTGCGGGATCAGTGGTGGCATCGAAATTACGCTCTGCTTGTGGAAGTAAAAACCAGGTGCCGACAAAACCAATAATCATGGCGACAACTGTGCCAATAACAAAGAGTGTGAAATTACCGGTACCTAATACTGCGGGGAAAGCGAGTAAGGATGGGAAGACAAAGGAGGTGAAACCAACATCGGCAAGCCCAATGATAATGCCACCGACAACACCACCAGCAATGCCAGCATAGAAAGGAACTTTAAGCGGTAAGTTAACGCCATAGATAGCTGGTTCAGTAACACCTGCTACCAATGCGGAAATAGATGCAGGCCCGGCTAGTTTTTTACGAGCAGCATTGCGGGTGCGCAGACTTACTGCCAGCACTGCCATAGCTTGGGCTAGTACGGCTGCTTGGAGTGGAGCCAGAATTGGTGATAAGCCGGTCGTAGCAATGTCATTGAGGAAAATTGGTACAAAACCCCAGTGCAAGCCAAAGATAACCAGCACCTGCCAGAAGCCACCCATAAGGCCACCAGCTAGCCAGGGGGCAACGTCGGTAAGCCAGGTAACACCAGTAGAAATCCCCTGAGCTAACAGCATGGTCAGTGGGCCAACTGTGAGCAAAACCAATGGCACCATAATGGTCACAGTTAAAACTGGAGTCATAAAATTACGGATTGCGCTGGGCAAGTATTTTTCTAAGAAACGTTGCACATAACTAGCTAGCCAGACTGCGACAATAGCTGGGATGACCGACGAGGTATAGTTCATTGCTACCAGCGGTAGACCAAGTAGAGTCAGTGGCTCAGTGGCATCGGTAAGTGCAACAATACTGGGGTAAACCAGGGGAGCTACGACAGCAAGAGCGATGAATTCATTCATCTTAAATTTGTGTGCTGCGGTAATAGCTAAAAACAGCGGTAAGAAGTAGAACAGGCCATCGCTTGCGGCTTGGAAGACAATATAGGTAACGGATTCAGTACCAAACCATTCTAAGGTGGTACCCATAGACAAAAATGCTTTAAGTAGTGCGATACCAGCAAGACACCACAAAATAGGGCTGAAAATTGAGGAAATAAGATCAATAAAAGCGTTAAATGCATTTTTCTTTTCGACGGTTTGCTCACCGCTGGTATTCTCACCACCGCCTTCTTTAACTCCCTTGGCTGCCATATGCGGTTGGGCAACTATTGCCTCATAAGCAAAAGGAACATCATTTCCGATGACAATTTGATGCTGGCCACCAGCTTTAACCAAGGTGAGAACCCCAGCGGTGTTTTTAATTGCTGCTTCATTAATTGCGGTGCTGTCTTTGACCTTAAAGCGTAACCGGGTAGCACAGTGGGTGACTGAGGTGATGTTGTCACTGCCGCCGAGAGCGGTTATTACACTGCGTGCTAAAGGTTCAAAGTCTGTCTTTGTGCTCATGTGTGTGCCTTAATGAATTGTTGTTAGTTGTTAGTAGAAATAAAAAAAGACCCGAGCGCCACCTCAGTCATAGACTGTGTGGTTCTCAGGTCTTGCCCCGAATTTAATCGGGTTACAATCCTTTCCCATTATTTGGGAAGCCATTGTGGATATTACTCAGTTTTTTCATAATCACTAAGCAAAGTGACTGGGATTACTTGTGTGTTGTTGGGTAGGTAAAAGAATGAGATAGTTCCGCATCGCACATCATAAATAATGCTATTGATTAGTCGTTTTTATTGATATCACAAGGAAAAATTAATGTGATACTTACTACTTACTTTTGTTCGTGTGAGGAGAAAAGCGCAGGTTGGTGCGTCGAAAAGCAAAAAAGAATTATAAGAAATAAGTGAAGTTTTCTACAACCTAAAGGTTTTGTTTCTTAGAAATAAGCATTATAGGCAATAATTGCTAGAGCAAAATATGATTTCGCAGTTGGTATCCCAAAGGAAAACGAGTCCATGTCTATGATGAACACTACACAATCGGGTACGGCAGTCGCCGCAGATGCCCAAAAATTCAGCTGGAAACGCCTTTGTGCAGTGGTGTTTTTATTGCTGCCCGTGTTGGTGAGTGTCATTTATATGTGGGCAATGTATGACCCCACCAAAAAATTACGCGATGTGCGCCTTGCAGTGGTCAATGAGGATGCCGGTGCAGAGATCAACGGTGAGCACTCCGTTTTTGGCGATAACGTGGTAGCCGGACTACTGAAGCGCGAATACCTTTCCTTTGAAGAGGTAAGCTCAGAAGATGCTGAGCGCGGCCTTCATGATGGTACCTATATGTTTACCGTGGTTATTCCGAAGGACTTCTCCGCTAATGTAGGTACCCTCTTTGCCGATGAGCCGATCAAACCAGAAATTGCCATTAATTACAATGACTATAACGGCACGAACGGTTCAATTCTTACCGGCGGATTAGTGCCAAAAATCCAAACTGCCGTGAGCTCTTCCATCTCAGAATCATATGCCAAGAAATTAATTGGTGGCGTCAATAAACTAGGTGATGGTCTTGGCCGCGCCGCTGAGGGCTCGACCAAACTTGACGACGGCGCAGGTCGCTTAAACGCCGGTTTAGCACAGGGGCTCAGCGGAGCGAATCAGCTTAACGACGGTGCCCAGCAACTCGCTGAAGGCTCTACCCGCCTAGCAAGTGGTACTCAGCAACTTAGCGATGGTGCAGGCCGACTTGCTGCCGGTACTGAAAAACTTGGTGATGGTGCCCAGCAGATCAGCGCCGGTGTTGATCAACTCACTGGAACGCTTATTCCCCTGCTCAGCAGTGCCCAACAAGCAGCACCACAATTACACCAAGCCGTTGAAGCGTTACGGTTAGCTGGGATGAATGAGCAAGCTCAAAAGCTTGATGAGCTTGCCACCAAGTTAGATGCCAATAACCCTAATAACCAGGTTGCTCAGCTGAATAAACTCAAAGACGGTACCGCCACCTTGGCGTATATGCTTTCTGACCCTACTAGCGAGTACTACGGTGGCATCCTGAAACTTCAAGACGGTATTAATCGTGCCAATGAGGGCGCAGCCAAGTTAAGTGATGGTGCAGGCCGACTCGCTGATGGTACTCATCGTTTAGCCAGTGGTACCCAACAGCTTTACGACGGCTCCGGTCAGCTCAAGGGCGGCACCGGTGAACTTTCTAGTGCCCTTAGCGATGGTGCCTCGCAAGCACCTCATGCTGGCAACCTAGAAGCTTCGGCAAAACAAGTAGCCGTTCCTATTGTGTACAAGGAAAATAACGTTAACCCAGTGCAAACTGTTGTTGATGCCAGTGATCCGACGGTGAAAAACCTAGGCAGCGGTGCCTCGATGCTGATTATTATGGTTTTCGGTTTCTTGCTCATGGCACTGATCGCCATGTTAGTTCCTACCATCTTTGGCACTGGTGCTCATGGTTCCTTTATTACCCCAACGCTAAAATCTTTTGCCGGCTTGTTTGTATTTGGTCTTATTGCTCTAGGTGTGCTCTCTATTGTGGCAGTAAGCGTGGGTTGGTCACCAAAGAATTGGCTAGCGATCATTCTTAGCTATATTGGTATGAGTGCTGCCGCTGCCGCAAGCAACCAAATGCTACGTGTAGTCTTTGGTCAGTTCATCGGTGGTATTGCAATCTTGGCGGCCTTTGCCTTTGGGATGTTCTCTTTCGGTGGTGTGTGGCCGCTAGCAACAGTGCCAAAGGTATTCCAGCTTATACACCCAATTACCCCAATGACAGCTGCCCGCCAAGCATTTATTGATGCTTCTCAGGGTAACGTTAGTGGGCACTTCGTGGCCTCGTTGGCGGCATTGTTCTTCTGCGCGGCGGTGTGCTTGGGTATAACCTTGATTGTGCGTGCTCGTCGAGCTGGCAAGTATAAGCCAGAAGCTCAAGAGGCTGGGATGCACGCAGCATTAGCCTAAGCGCTAGGTTAATAAGTGTAGTTTTTGCTACAGCTCTTATAGCGGTACCACGTTTTATTGGTGCCGCTTTTGCTTATGCTCTGGTGCTTTTTCCTGCTACCTAGTAGCTGAGTAGCTAGCTATAAAGTACTAGGTAGCAGGTTGTTAAGCTGCTATTTTTAAGGCGATGCTGAAATAACTATGAATGGATTTAGCCAGATTAGATAGCTAGGTTAGCGGGCTATTCTTTTGAAAAATACTGGAGTTCAAAACTGCACAGAGTAGTTATCAGTGAAAATGCAAGTCGCTTTGCGCTAAATTCTTCACCTATCGCATAAAATGCTTCGGTTTCTAAAATTAAGTTATCCACCCATGCATGGGTAATAGGGACTTTTTCAGCTAATAGTTCTTTTTTGGCCGCATAGAGCAGTTCTAAAAACTCTTGATCGGTGGGATATTTGCTTTCTTCCACTGTGAAACTCCTATCATTCGGTACGTGGACTTGCCCTAAAAGTACATATTTTGGGTAGGAAAATTTTCCTACCATTTTTATATTAGTGAGATTGTTTTATGGCAGCTCGTACCACGAATATGACTGAAGTGCCTTCGATTCCATCAGATATAGCTGCCTTTAACCTATAAAAGATCTTTGGGGGCAAATGATCGGAATGACTTTTTCCCAGAGGGACAAGTAGTACTGGGGTGGTGGACTCTCCGGTATGGAATACCAGGCTTTTATATGCTTGCCCCTAAAGGTTAAGGAACATGGTTAGTTACGAAGACGAATTTTTTGTTAGCGTGATAATACATGAACATTTATAGTGAGTAATTGGTTATTTCATAGAGATGCGCAGCAAAAACATATGATCCAAAATTCTTTAGTTTTTACTGGTGTTTATGGGCATAAACAGCCGGTAGGTTGTAGCTCCCATTCATTTGAATGTGGTGTTCTCTATGGAGTCTCCGGTGTAAATGGAAGTGGAAAATCAACACTTTTGCAAACCCTTGCCGGAGAAATAGAACCACTAACAGGAAAAGTTCTTATTGGCGATAAAAGTCCTGGTGATCGTTCTTGCTTGGGAAAAATAAAACTCATTTCTACTCCAACTTTCATACCGGATATCTCTATTGGAGAACATTTCGATCTTGTTTTTCCTCATCACAAAGAAAAACGGTTGGAGCAAATAGAAACGTGGCAATTAGAAGAACTTCTAAAAGTTCCTCCTTCTTGGTTATCAAGTGGGCAAAAACAACGAGTATTTCTTGCTTTACAACTTGCTGCTTCCGTGGATTTCTTATTGTTGGATGAACCTGAAAGACATCTTGATGATTTTTGGGTGAATTTCCTTGCCGAAGTGCTTCAGGTTACCGCAGCTGCTGGTAGCTGTGTCATAGTTGCCACCCACAACTCGACGCTTATTAGGAAGAGCATGCAAGAGATTGTGCTTAAGCTATGAATAAGATTGTGGGCGTTGTTCTTGATTTTTGCTACCGACTGGTTCTGATCGGTCTTGCAGTAGGCGCAGTAGTATCAATTATGTTCAAGGTTTCGGCTTATTTCCCCGAGTTAAAAACCACTTTGCCGATATCACTACAGCTACCTTTATTAGGGGTAACGCTAGTTATTACTTCGATTTTTTGTGAAAAATTAGCGCCCCTGCGAGCTATCACTACAGAAAAATTGCTGTATTTTCCCGATTCATTGAGCACTCGGTGTGGATTATCTTTATTGTCATATCTACAAGTCGGTGTATTAGGAGGTGTTACTTTTCTAGTTTCCCCAATGGGGATGCGTCTCGAAATGTGTGCTGTGGCAGTATTTTTACGAGTGCTTTGGGGAACAAAAAGGTGGCAACTTCCCCGGTTAATTGGAGCAGGCCGTAAACAAACAGCTTTAACGGCACCCTTTTATATATTAGATTCGGAATTGCTTTCTGGCGCATACGCGCAAATATATATGCACTGGCGACTTTTGCCTTGGTTTCCGTTGATTATTCGCAGGTTATTTCGTCGGGGGTACCTGTTATTTTCGTTAGTTTTATTATTTTTATGGAGTGCAGTTTTTTCCTTTCAATCCCCAGTGGGATCAATTTTTATCATTTATGTTGGTGGAGTAATCCTTAATGCAGGGTTACTTCGGTGTACGCGATACCATGGATATGGAAGTGATAATAAAAAGACTGGCTTAGCTATCTTGCTTGCCTCAGATTTACTGTTGGTGGGGTTGTTAGCAGTCGAAACAGGGATCAATTATATTTCTTTAACAATATTTTTGATGTTGCTGGCAATTTTTGTAGGAAGTATTCGACGATCACGCCCGCGACGTACTGATACCCCGAATTATTTTGAAACGGGATTTGGATTATTTTCCCCCGATCTTTTCCGCTACTACACCTCCGGTTTTGGTGGAAGCTCTATTTTAGTAGTCGCATCTTTATACCTATATCAAATAGGAGTATAAGAATATTTGCGGGTGGGTAAATCTAACCCACAAAGAGCAGCTGCAGCTAATACAGCTTGTTCATTCACAGGGTTAGATTTTCACATCAAACACGGCTTCTTTAGATATGTTCTTTCGCCGCTTTACTAATGAACTCATGTTCTTGAAACCGACTGGATTGGGTCGGGAACTATCTATGTATAATCTTTTTCCGTCTGAATTACTCACCCTGGTCAAGTCCATAGATTATGAACTTGACCTGCATATATCTTTAACTACCCCTGAGTTAAATTAGGTATTAGCATCTGCCATATCGGACGTACTAGGTGAGCATGCCGCTGGGAGGCGAGTTACCACTGCTGAGCCAATGAGTGCCACGGACAAAAGAATAGCGGCAGTGTTTGGGTGTTCCGAAAGTACCGCAAACAAGATCATGCCAAGCGGAGTACCAGCGGTAAACACCAATTGATCTTTCGTCGCAAATTGGTGTACTAGTTCATCATTGCCCAAGGATTGCCCCAAAGAGTCCCAGGCTATGCCTGCAGCAGTCATTAATAAGGACGCGCTAGCACCCACTATGACAATGAGAGCAAACACCGGAGAAAATGCCAAAGCTAACACTTGGCCTGTTAAAAGCAACAGCATAAAAAACTGCAAGGTACTAAATCGCACTCGATCCAGTGCCTTTAAAATGGTGGCAGCCGAACCCAATAATGAACCCACGGCCAAGCCAGTAGCCATGAAACCCCAGGTCTTTTCATCAAAAGAGTTCATAATCCACGTCGGACCAGCACTACCTAAGAAACCATTGACAAGGGCTGCCACTAACCAAGTTCCGAGTCCCATGTGTACCCAGCGTGGCAGCACTACCGGAGCTTTTTTAGTATCAGGTGGCCGAATCGCTTGAGAGGTTGATTCAGCGGTGGAAGGGGTGGTTACTTCGGCAGTAGATACAGTTTCCGCATTAAATACGGTGTCAGATGCAAGCATTTCAGCATCATCAGCCGCTGGTGTTCTGCGTACCGAAAGAAACGGTAGTACAAATAGCATCGCCACGAAGAAGGTTGCACCGTCAATCAGTAGTACTGTGCGAAAACCTAACATAAGAACTGCCGCTGTACCGATAAGTGGACCAGCAATAAACAGCACATCACCAAGCATTGATAAGGCGCTATTGACCCGAGTCCGCTGCGCATCAGTAAACAGCTGAGACATGAGCCCAAAGCGAGCTGGTGCGAAGAAGGAAGAAGCACAACCGTACACACAACTAGATACTGCGAATGCACTAATCGAATCACCATAAGCGACCAACCAGGCAACCAATACCCATTGAGCCAGCATACGAACTAAGTCACTGCCTAACATCCAGGTTACCGGGCGCGTTGGTGGTGGTAGCTTGCGCACCACCAAGGAACTGACGAAACGACCCACCCACAAGGCGATAAGTACCATCGTTAAACCCCGACCAGAGGGATCTACCCGGTGAGCTTGCAAAGCAAAAGCAATCGGAATCATTCCGTCTCCCAAACCAGAGACCAATGTGGCAGCGAAGACAAACGAAAAAGTTGCTTTAAAAGATAACTTATTCACTACATTCCATCCGTATCATCAAGCACGGAAGCTAGAGCTAACCGCTTTGATCCCAATTTGATGTGAAACTTACTGTTGATGACTAACCATGTGAGATATTGAAGGGCTAATCTCATAGCAGTAGTAGAGTTAACCGGAAACCCCAGAGCATAGGGGATTTCATTATCTCTACGCAGTGAATTTACTGATCCATTAAAGTTCTTAAATGTAACCATAAGGTGCATGGTTACATCAACCGTACCACTAATGTTACGGTTGTATCCTCGTGGATAAAACACAATATTTTTCGTCCCGATGCGAGCTAAAGGCTTAAACAATAACCCCACCCTCGAAACCTGAACTCTAATTTCCGAGAATCTTTTATCTCAGATCCTTTCTACTTATGGCAATAAATTGATCTAGAGTCACATTTAATCCTGTGACAAGCCATATAACTTAAATATGACACACGTCATATTACGTAAAAATATATCCCACGCCACATTTATTCATAATTGTTATTACAGTGCAGCCCCATCAGAGGGGATATCCACTGGTTAAACAGATATAAAATTATGATCCAAAAATTTTGACAAAATAAGTTCACCCTATTTGGTGTGGAATAACCTTTTGTGCATGGTTTGCATGTGCCCATCAAAGTCAACGTATGAACGTCTAAGCCAAGCGATTTTAAGCCGTTATTGGTTAGTGGACTAAGTGTTAATTCAAAGGTCATAGAACCAATGTTGCCGATAGAGGAATGCATGCAATAGTGATCATAAAATCTTTCACTCTGCTTCTTTCGAAATAACCTGGCTTTGTGTTTCTTGTGATGCGATCATCATGAAGTTTTCATAATTTGGCTAGATTAATTGTCTAGGTTCGGTAACTATGACTTTTGTGAAGATGGCTACTCGGCAAGCAACAGCAGTAACCTTTGTACTGTTCTGTGGCATGTTGCTTACCATAACCCTATTGAAGAATCGCCTGCGCTTGGGGTACATGTGGTCAACGGAAGTCCATAATCAGCGTTCTATTGATCTTGTGCTTTTCGACGGTTGGCAAAGGACAGCCCTGTGGTATGGGGCATGGATGGACAGCCTGGGCAATATTATGCTCTTTTTGCCCTTCGGTTTCCTTATGATGGGTTTGCTACAGCAACGCTTTCGCTACCCTGTGCTCTTAGCTTCACTAGCTGGATTTCTAGCTAGTTTAAGTATTGAGATTGCCCAATATGTATTTGCTGTGGGTTTCACCGATATTGATGATCTTTTCTTTAACACTATCGGTAGTGTGCTGGGCGCAGTAGCTTTTGGGCGAGTCTCGCCTAATACACGAGGTAAGTTTTCGGTTATTACCTTGATTATTGCGGTAGCTGTAGTAGTTGCAATGCTAGTTAGTATGATGTTCTAGTTTGTGCGGAAAGATTTACTCAACGCCTAGATAATACTTTTCTTCGATAGTGTGCACTAAAAATAGCTGCCGCAGTTAATGTTGTAGCACGCTTGAAAAGTGGGCATTTTTGGCTTTGCTCGTCGAAAAGCTTTTATCCATATTTAACTTATGTGTAGTACTGTGGTTGTTCAGTCATCAGTGCTATTGCAGGGGAAATATGTTCGGCGATCTGGCGGGCAGAAATAGGTGCCATACCATAAGCAGTATGCGCGCTTAACCATCCGGCCAGGTTATGCGCGTGAACCCCAGCAATAATAGTGTCAAACACATCATTGGGGTTTCTAGCTAGCCAAGCACCCAATAAACCAGCTAGCACATCACCTGATCCAGCAGTGGCATTCCACGAATGACCAGCATTAATAGCAACACTGCGGTGAGAATCGGTAATAAAGGTGAGTCGACCTTTAAGCAGCACAATACAGCCTAATTTTTTAGCCAATTCTTCTGGATCAGCGGCATCAAAGCGTGCAAACTCGCCCGCATGTGGGGTAAGCACAGTGGGGGCTTTTCGGTGGGTAACCTGGTTGATTAGCTCTGGGTGTTGGCTTAAAGTTGTGAGCGCATCGGCGTCGATAAGCACCGGGAGATCCTCGGCTAGTACTTGTGCCAAAATTTGTGGTTGATCGCCAAAACCTGGGCCGATAACCAGTGATTGAACACGCCCAGGATGTAAGACAACTTCTGGTAACTGCCACACCACATCCCGATCACCATAAAAACGAACCAGCGATGAGCTTGCCCGCACAGCAGCTGTGGCACAGAGCAGCCCCGCGCCGGGATAGGTGGGACTGCCAGCATAAAGACCAACTACCCCGCCGGTGTATTTATTGTCGTGCATACCAGGTTCAAAACTTTTTAGCTGAGGAAAACCAGGCAGATCAAGGCTATGAGGTTGGCGATAAACGCTGGCCTGTACCGCAATATCGGTGTGACGGTGCGCTCGTTGTGCGGCTAACTCACCCAAACTGGGATGCCCAGGGATGTCTACGTCGGCAAGCAAAACCTGACCACAGTCGGGATTAAGCGCATGGGCGCGCCGCAAACAACCAAAAGTAATGGTGTATGTGGCCGGTGTATAGCGCCCTGCCCCAGTATCTGCTGCCATGCCGGAAGGAAGATCAACCGCCAAGATGGCAGCGTCGGTAGGCAAAGAATAATCTAAATCGCGCCCAGCTAAACCTACAATGGCATCAATATAAAGATCCGCCTTATCAGGCTTGTCGACGATTTTTCCACCGGCTTGTTTATATGCTGCGTAGGCTGGTGGATAAAAACTATCCCCGCTGGCAGTGACTATAAAACCTCGCCGGATCAACTCTGCACCCGCATAAAGACCATCGCCACCATTACCACCCGATCCAGCAAAAATATGGATCCGGCAGCTGGTATTGTGTGCAAGAATTTCCTCAGCAGCACCAGCTACTGCATGCGCTGCTGATTTCATTAATCCATCAGGAAGTGCATTAATCAGTGGTGCTTCGAGTGTGCGGATTTCTTCAGCATATAAGGCATAGGGGTACCGGGTGTCGGACATGGTTCTAGCCTAGTCGGATTGCTTAACAGGGTGTCTGTAATTTTAGTTATGTGCGAAACAGTAGATATCCACGTCTTTGATGTTTATGCAGGTGCTGTAGGTTTTTATTGTTTTACGTGTGGCGATGAGGTGTTTCTTCCAATTGCTAATAGGATTAGCCCATTTAAGAGTGCATTAAAAATGGATAACAGATTGAGATACTCCCAATTCCATTCTTGTACCAGAGCGATTCCGAGAAACAGTGATACACATAAGTTACCTATAGCTGCGATAAAAACCCATTTTGCAGTGGTCTTTCGTTGATAGAGCAGCGCTACCCAGATAATGAGCGGAATGCTTATTAGGACAATAAAAGTTTCCATAATTTATATTCTTGAAAATTTTTTAGCACTGTGTGACATATGTGAATATTAGATTTGAAGAGTACTTGGATCCCAATGTGCGAATGATAAAACGTCGCCCAGTACTAACTGCGTGCGCAGTGACGGTAGACGTTTTTGTGTATGTGTCGCTTATGATCCAAGCAGCAAGAACCGGCTGCCCGAATTTTTCCGGTGCCGAATGCAGCTCCGATAACAATCATATTCGTTTCATTTGTAAAAAAACTAGTTCCTGTCCGATCTTCTTACTCTATGCGTAAACATTATGAATATAGGGATCAGTAATTACTGGAGTATCGCTTTCACCCTTGTCCACATGAGTATTCATCTGATTGCATGTAAAAACAAGGTTTTATAGCATCGACGCATGACCGTTATCGCAAAGGGTAACGGGAAAAGCATAGGTAAATATCTTGAGATAAAGGCTGGTATTTTCCTTTGGATAGCAGTAGTAAAACTTAGCCCGGTTGGCAGGTTGGGCACCAGAAAAGATTGCGTCCTTCATAGGTCTGCTCAAGAATGGGGGTGCCACAGATATAGCAGGGTTGGTTGGCGCGTCGATAAACGTAGACTTCGCCGCCGTGATCATCTTTGCGCGGGTCTCGTCCCATGGCTTGCGGGGTGTGTTCTGGTCGAACCGTATCTATTTTGCCAACGCGCACTCCCTCATTCATGAGGAAAACCAGATCCTGCCAAATATCATCAAATTGCCCTAGGGATTTGCCGGTAATAAAAGGATTAATCCCTAACCGGAACAGGGTTTCGGCACGGTAAATATTGCCCACCCCGGCAAAAAGTTTCTGATCCATAAGCAAACTAGCAATACTGCGCTGGGAGCGAGCGATTTTTTGTTTGATTACTTCTGGGTTAGCATCGTCGCGCAGCGGGTCAGCTCCTAGCCGAGAAATAGCTTGCTGCATATCGGCTTCAGTAACTAGTCGACACCACTGTGGGCCGCGTAGGTTGGCTGCGGTATCAGATATTGCTATGCGAAAGCGGATCTGTCCCCAGGTTTCATCACGAGGTTCAAAGCGCAGGGAACCAATCAACCCCAGGTGGATATAAACAATATTTTCTATCTGGGAACTATCAAAATGAATAAAAAGGTGTTTGCCCCACGCCTCGGAATGGCTATAAGCACAGCCGTCGATAAGCGATGCTTCGGTGTTAAAACGCCCCTGCGGGGAACTAACCTGCGGGATAGTGCCCGAAAAAGTTGTATCGAGCATATGGGCGAGGCGATGAATGACGTGACCTTCCGGCATAGTTGAAAAGTGTAGGTATTCGATTCTCAAAGCCCAAACGCGTAGAGTTTTTACCTGTGACCGTTGGAAAAATTCTTCTGTACTACAAATTCACCCCCATCGCTGACCCAAAGGCATTAATGTTATGGCAGCGCGAATTATGTGAGTTGCTCGGGCTCAAAGGACGCATCCTTATTTCCGAGCACGGCATTAATGGCACCGTCGGCGGCGATATTGATGCCTGCAAGGCGTATATCAAGAAGTTTCGGGAGTACCCCGGTTTCAAAAAGACCGCTTTTAAATGGTCCGATGGTGGCGCGGATGACTTCCCTCGCCTATCAGTGAAAGTGCGCGATGAGATCGTGGCTTTTGGCGCGCCGGGCGAGTTAAAAGTAGATGACAATGGTGTCATTGGCGGTGGCGTGCACCTTAAGCCTGCCCAGGTCAATGAGCTTGTTGAACAGCGTGGCGACGAAGTAGTTTTCTTCGACGGACGCAATGCCATGGAAGCACAAATTGGCAAGTTTAAAAATGCCGTTGTGCCTGATGTGAACACCACTCATGATTTCATTCGAGAATTAGAGTCTGGCAAATACGACTGGATGAAGGATAAGCCAGTCATTTCTTATTGCACCGGTGGTATTCGATGCGAGATTCTTTCCGCTTTGATGAAAAATCGTGGCTTCAAAGAGGTGTACCAAATCGACGGTGGCATTGTCCGCTATGGTGAGCAATTTGGTAACGACGGCCTCTGGGAAGGTTCGCTGTATGTGTTTGATAAACGCATGCACATGGAGTTTGGCAATGGTGTGGAAGACCCCGGCTTTATCCAACTCGGCCACTGTAAATGTGGTAAACCTACCAATAAATTTGAGCACTGCATTAACGAGGACAACTGCCGAGACCTTGTTCTCATGTGTCCAGAATGTCATGAAAACCTAGCAACCCGTCACTGTGGGCGACCAGAATGCGCTGAGGTTGCGGCAACAGCTGCTACACGCGTTAAGGTGAGCAACTAAGCCAATACAATAAAAGTACAAAAACCCGCACCCAGCGTTCGTGAATTGTTGAACTGCTCCCTGTTAGTTGGACTGAGAAAATTAGTCACAAACTAGTGGGGAGCAATTCATTGAGAACACAAAGTTCTCTATCTAAGCCTCAACACGAACAGCTCATTGAGCTTTGTGAACAAAACTTGAGATTTAAGACCACCGCTAATCACCTCAAACTCGGCTCTTACCCGGTCAGAGAATTGCATCAACGTTAGGTGCTTCGTGGCAAACTATGCCGCATAGAGAAACCAACTAAACAGTCGTATTCCTTCGAACTGAAGAAGGAATATTATTGAACGCAGTATCTCCAGCGAATCTCGCATGGCGCTGGCCAAAGAGTTTGATTTGTCATCAACAAATTTGACCAAGGATTGGGTACGAAGATGACGCAGGGGCGGTGATGAAGCACTCATACCTCAACCCAAGGACAAGCCGAAAGGTCCTACCAAACCGAAGCTGTCGACTACGGAAGACAAACTTTCGACATAAAGCTGAAAAAGCTACGGGCTGAAAACACATATCTAAAAAATTGCGGGACTTATAGAAACCAGCAACAAGGTTAAAAGCCGAGACCATCATCATTTTTAAGTCAGATCACAAACTCGACTACCTTCTTCACACAGCAGGTCTAATCCATTCGACATATTTCTACCACCAGCAACGCCATGATCAACCAAATAAATACGCTGAGCTAAAGAAAGAAATCCGTATCGTCTTTGAACACAAAAGCCAACACTACGACTACCGCCGGGTACTTACTGAACTGCGGCAATAAGGGTGAAGCATCAACCATAAATTGGTTTACAAACTCATGGATCATATGGGGCTAAAGTCCAAGTACAGAACATGTAAGAAATACAACTCTTATAAAGGGCAGATCAGTCATATTGCTGAGAACATCCTCAATCGCAATTTCACACCAGGGCGATCAAACGCGGTGTGGATCAGTGATGTCACGGAATTTCGTATTGCCGGCACCAAGGTGTATCTGTTACCAATCATGGATCTGTATGATCGGATCACCTTGTCCTATGCACTAGCAACATCACCTTCGATAAAGTTCACATCTTCATCGTTACACAACGCTTTTACCTGGTACCGACTAGCAGAAGGTTTGATCGTGCACACAGATCAAGGTTTCTGGTACCAGCATGCAAGCTGGCAGAAACTGATCGAGTCAGTCGGTGAAGTGCAGTCCATGTCGCGCAAGGCAAACTGCTATGACAATACGGTCATGGAAAACTTCTTCGGGTATTTGAAAACCGAGATGTATCATGGCGAAAGTGCTGACGAGTTTTACTAAGCGGTCGATGACTACATTTTCTGGTACAATAATGGCCAACTCCAACAACGATTCAAGGGTCTGATCCCGATGCAATATCAAAACCAGACCCTTGAAACTCTAACAACCTAGAATTAAACCAGCCTAATTAACAGAGGCTAGTTCATTTGTGGTTGGCAGGGAGGGTTGTTTTTGTGCTTGAGTGTCGAAGTTAACGTGAATCATGTGTTGTCTTTATTAACTAATCGACGCGTGAACATTATTGAAAAAGGCAATGGGAAAAGCGCATAGGTAAAAACCTTGAGACCGATGCCTATATCTTCAGTGCCTAATATAGATTCTAGTCTGCTGCCCGGTACAACTATTTCTGAGAAGCCCCAGATGCAGATTTGAGTTACCGACCAAATTATAAACAGGGTTAGAAAAAAGCGGAGTGATTGCATTTATGGCCTGCAGTTTCCGCTTGCTGGAACAGTATTCATGTAATAAGAACCGACTTTCCACTGATAGCAGGTTCCATCGTTGATTGACCTAAGGTTGTTGAGAGCATAGCGCAGAGATCTTATAGCTACTGGTGATCCAACGGTCAGACACAGTAGTCCGGCAATTGCGATAAGTGCGGGGTGGCGTAGCTGACTGACTTGCGCACATCCGTATCCTGCTGCCAATGCAAGGGAAGTAGAACCAGCTGCTTTTAGGGCGCGAAGTTCTCCACCGTACCAATTGATGTATATTCCTCGACCGTAGGTAACTCGAGGATCCAGAATAATTTTGCCTTCGATATCCTGGGTGTTTACTATCTGTGTAATAGAAGAACCATCGGTGCTGATTTCATACCATGTTTCGAGAGAATTTCCATGTTCATCAACAGCCCATGGTGCAGAGATTGTTGTTTCGGATATTGCAGATACACCGTTTTCGGTTTCCATACGGAATCCGATAGACCCGTCATCGAAAGAAATGGCTTCTACACCTTCAGGTAGAGATAAATCCCATTTACTTTCAATGAATTGTTCATGCTTTTCGACTTTTTCAGTTTGTAACAGCATACCAACTTCAGAAGTTGCCTTTGCTACGGCACCTACTTCTGTGTCTACGGCGTATTCCGTTTGTGCAATGTCTTCGAGTCTTACATGTTCGTCGAAAGATACAGAAATTTCGCCAAATCCAGAGTCTCCGGTTACTCCCTTATCATTTATTTTTGCTTCTGTGGGTTGGGACACTTCCACATGTTTGATGATACCTTTTTGTGTCGCATTGCTTTCTGCAGTGGTTATTGTTTTAAGAAGATTTTCTTCCTCATTTACTACTACGGCAGATACATTGGCGGATCCGAGGGATAGGGTGGCTATTACTGCAATAGCTGTTTTGATAAAAATGGACGTTTTCATGAGATTGACTCCTAAGGAGATTTTTCTATTACAGGTAGAGATGGTAACGATTGTTCCATGTTGTACCTCATTTCAAGTTAACACCAAAAGTTTTTGTTTTGGAATGAAATTATATGGATGGTGGAGAAAGTCTCTTTTTCTTGTATGGTTGCCTGATGCTTGATAAAGGCATGATGTTTTGTTTCCCGTTATTTTTCTTTTGTGTCTGAAATTTAGGTGATAGTGGTTGAAATGGCCGCCTGAACAGTCACCAAATGTAGGTTGAGTTGCTACTGACAGGGAAAAAATATTCTGACTACGGATCTCAGGAGGTTGCGGCAACAGCTGCTACACGCGTTAAGGTGAGCAGCTAAGCCAGTACAATAAAAGTACAAAAGCCCGCACCCAGCGTTAGATAATTTGCTAGGGTGCGGGTTTGTTTAGTCAGTGCCTTTGATACGTGGCCGACCTGGTTTAGTTATTTTCCCGACTTCTTTGGGCAGTCGCCCAGCGCGTCGTAATTGATCCCGCAGCATAACCTCAATTTGCGCATTAACACTGCGGGCCTCATCATTTGCCCACCGGGTAATGGCTTCGGCCACTGCGGGATCAATTCTTAGCGGGATATTTTTCCGAGGCATATTAGGTATAAAGAGTACCGGTATTAATCATCGGCTGGGCATTATTATCGGAGCAGAGAACAACCAAGAGATTAGATACCATTGCTGCGCGACGTTCTGGATCAAGATCAACTATATCTCGTTGTTCTAACTGATCAAGAGCAGTTTGTACCATCGAAACTGCACCTTCGACAATAGTTTCGCGTGCATCGACGATAGCAGTTGCCTGCTGACGCTGCAGCATTGCTTGGGCAACCTCAGGGGCATAGCTGAGATTAGAAATGCGGGCTTCAATAATTTCTAGTCCGGCAACTTTTACTCGTTCGGCAACTTCTGCGGCTAGCTCTTGAGAAACTAACTCGGTTGAGCCGGAAAGGCTCGGCTGATTGGCGCTGCCACCATCATAAGGGTGGGTGGTTGCTACATGTCGTAGTGCGGATTCCGATTGGGAGTAGATAAATTCCTCAACATCTTCCACGGCAAAGTGTGCCTTGGCGGTATCGGCTACCTGCCACACAATAATCGCGCCAATATTAACCGGATTACCATTGAGATCATTGACTTTGATTGAACTGGTTTCAAAGTTACGGATTCGTACCGAAACCTTCGTGGAATTGCTCAGCGGTGGAATGATGGTGAAACCGGTGTTTCGGTTAGTGCCAAGATAACGGCCAAAGAACTGCACAACGTGAGTATGCCCTGGTGAGGTAACTCGAATACTTATCAGCAGTAGGGCAAAAATAATCCAAGAAGCTAAGGTGGCAAGAACAAGAAGAGTCAGGATAGCAGGGTGAAGGCTGGAATTTCCGTCTTCAGAGGAAATAAGTAGTAACAAACCACCAATGCCAATACTTAGCGTAAGCAGCAAAGTAAGTAGCGCGGCACCGGTGTTAAGTAATGGGACAGGTTTTTCGTTGATTTCTACGCGAGCACCGTCATGTCCTACCGGACGGTCGGCGACTTCTGGTTGCGGGGTCTGTGTCGTCATTGTTTTCCCTATCGTTGATAGATGCCTTGAGAAATTTGATATCACATTTAAAAAAATGATATCACTTTTTCTTTCGTGAGTGGAGAAAAAGAAAAACGTGACAATAAAAGCAGTGCGCTTTCGTCGTCACGTAAAAATAAGTAGTTAGGCAAAAAGTGGTTAATGGCCAACAATGCTCATTTGCAAAACAGTCACCATCCACAGCATTGCGAACGGAACCAGAAACCAAAATGTTCCCATCCATGGCCGCCACCGTAAATAATGGGTGTACTTGCGATAAAGCATAATCGCACAACCAATAACCCCTAATACCGGCACAATCGAGGTACTAATTGGCCACCAGATTTCTGCTGAACGGCTACAAATCCACTTAGCCTGGCCAAAATCGCATAACATGCCACCGGTATAACGGGCAACCAACGCGAGGATAAATGCAATAATGAACGTTAGTATGGGGGTCATAACCGCCCAAGCAATGGCCTGGTAGGTGGAACGTCGATTAGCAAGTGCGATCAACAATGGATCAGGACAGGCCGCTAACTCATCAAAATCTGTGGGGTCAGGACGGTAGCGATTGGCAAAGTCGGCATCCGTACTGAGATCATTTTCTGGATGCTCTTGATGCTTATTAAACTTTGTCGCCATCCTCTTTTCCTTAGATAATGCAACCTAGCCACGGGGACGAATCGTGATGTCCGGAATATGGGCATCTGCGGGGGATTCTAATGCGTAAATAATGGCCTTGGCTACTGTCTCCGGGCGAAGAAACCGAGATCCATCATAAGTTTTACCCTCTTGGCTAATAATCTCACGCTGCATATCAGTATCAATTCGCCCTGGATAAATGCTAGTAACCCGTAAGGACGGTTCTTCCTGGCGCAGCGTATCCATAAAAGCTTTAGCAGCAAACTTGCTCGCTGAATATGCACCCCAGTGTGGGTTGGTATGCTGCCCAGCTCCAGAATTGATATAAATAACCTGCCCCGAGGCATTGCGCAAAGCCGGTAATAAGGCCGCAGTAAGTTCCATAGGAGAAAGCACATTAACTGCGAGATGTTTGTGCCACACCTCTCGACGCGCATCGGCAATAGTACCTAATTGAGCTACCCCGGCACAGTGAATAAGCGCATCAAGCTGATCAATATCAGGCGGAGTAATAGGCTGGGCATCATTGCTAAAATCTGCCTGCCAGTGAGTAACTCGTGGATGCTCCAGCGGTACCTGATGACAATAATGCGCGATTATCTCATAGTTACGGCTAATCAGCTCACTAAGCAGCGCATGGCCAACTCCTCTACTTGATCCAGTAATAAGTACTCGGGGCATAGTGGTTTTCCTTTGTGTAGAAATAGATATGGAAAACGCCGATACGCTTGGTGTTATACGGCGTATCGACGTTGGTAAAAGGTGGTTATTTTGCTTGCTAGAATCCGTCTTCGTGTTCTTCTAGGATTCGGGGATAGGTTTGTGCGAGGGTTTTGACCACATCACTGAATTCCTCCACCCGATCGAGTTGATCAGCAGGCAGTGAATCCAACATTTGGGCAAGGTATTGGGTGCGCTCGTCACCAACGCGTTTAAGCTCAGAAAAACCGAGTGTGGTGAGCTGAACTTTCACCCCACGACGATCTTCTTGGTCACGAATGCGCTCCACAAGACCACGAATCTCCAGCTGGTGAAGAGCATTAGAAGCAGTAGGCATACGAATGCCCTCAGTCTGGGCAATGTAGCTAATGCGTGATGGACCATGCTCTTTGAGGCTGGTCATGATAGTGAGCTGAGGACCAGTAAGGTCGGACTGCTCTGCAATACGGAAGTACAAAACATAAAGCTTCGTCAGAGCGGGACGGATCTCAGCAGCAATCTCTAATGGAGTTTTATTAGGCATACCAGATATTCTAACTCTTTAGGCAGAAAGTTCTCTTCTACTAAATAAGTTTGTCTTAAGAAAATGTCTTACATCTCTCATATATTTTGCCCCTAATAGGGGTAGAATGACGCAATGCTTCAATTTTTTAATGAAGTTTCGCATGAATTAACTCGGCATCGCGTGCTGACAGAGTATCGCGCCGGGGCGATAACTCGAGAAAGCATTTGCGATGCAGATTATCTTTTAGCTACTGCTGCCGCACACCACGGTTGGGCGTCGAAAAGCATATGTCCGGTGTGCGAATCGGAAAATTTACGCATGGTGTATTGGATTTATGGAGAACAACTAGGCAAAATATCAGGTAGCGCGCGAAGCCTTGCCGAAATTGAAGACTTTGCGAAAACCGGACGTGAATTTACCGTGCATACGGTGGAGGTATGTCCAGATTGTAGGTGGAACCATCTGCTTACAATCGCAACTGCTGTAGATAGATAGATCTTAAAGGAAGCGCGAATCTCGTGGCAGAGAAAAAAACAGAGGAACAAAGAAAGCCTCGGACGCACAAAAAGAAGGGTGGCTGGGTTAAACCTACCATCTTCGGTACGTTGGCCGTGCTCTTTCTTACCCCAATTATTGCCTTCATGGTGGCATATATGGTGGCGGAGGTGCCAGAGCCAGACGAGCTTGTTTTAGATCAGGTCTCGGAAATCTATGCTTCCGACGGGGTTACTCAGCTGGCCCGTATCGTTCCACCAGAAGGCAACCGGCGTGAAGTTCCGCTAGCACAGATCCCTGAGGTGACTCGAAATGCGGTGCTCGCTGCGGAGGATCGCGAATTCTATACTAATTCTGGTTTCTCTTTTACCGGTTTTGGTCGTGCCGTTATCGGCCAGATTACCGGTGATGCCTCTGCTGGCGGTGGCTCAACTATTACCCAGCAATACGTGAAAAATATGCTGGTAGGAAATGCACACAGCTATGAACGCAAGGCAAAAGAGCTAGTGTATTCCATTAAAATGACCAATGAGTGGACCAAAGAAGAGGTACTCGGAAGTTACCTCAACACCATTTATTTTGGTCGCAACGCCTATGGCATTGATGCCGCCGCAAACGCTTATTTTGGTATTCCATCCAGCGAACTAAATGTTGCTCAATCTGCAGTATTGGCGGCAAGCATTCAGCTACCAAGCCAACTTGATCCCTGGACTAACCCAGCAGGAGCAGAAAGCAGATGGAATTATGTGCTTGATGGCATGGTTTCCGAAGGCTGGTTAAGCGCAGCAGAACGCGCTGAATTAACCTACCCAGAAACCCAAGATCCAGCACTATATCAGGCTTATACTGAAGCCACCGGTACGAATGGGCTTATCCAAAGCCAGGTCATGGCCGAACTGACCACCCTGGGAATTACTCAAGAAGAAGTACAAACCCTAGGGTTAAGAATTACCTCAACTATTGATATGCAGGCACAAAATGCCACCGTCGAGGCAGTAAACACCAATATCGCTGATGAACAAGACAATGTTCGCGTGGCCGCGGTATCTGTGGAACCAGCAACTGGCGCAGTACGTGCCTACTACGGTGGTGAGGAAGCTACCGGTTATGACTATGCAAATGCCGCCCTACAAACTGGTTCTACCTTCAAAGTTTTTGGGTTAGCAGCAGCCGTGCAACAAGGTATTCCCACCTCAACTTATTATTCCTCGGCACCATATACGCTACCCGGAAATATTGTGGTGAAAAATGCTGGTGAAACTCCTGGTTGCGGACAATGCTCGATTAAGGAAGCTCTCAAGCACTCCTATAACACTAGCTTTATTCGCCTGCAGGAAGATTTAGAAAATACCACGCAAGATACCGCTGATATGGCGCATGCACTAGGCATTGCGGAGTCGTTACCAGGTATTGAAAAAACACTGACCGAAAATGGCGAGCAGCCTTATGAAGGCATTATTTTAGGGCAGTACCAATCACGCCCCTTAGATATGGCGCATGCGATTGCTACCCTAGCGAACCTTGGTGTGCGTCACGATGTGTATTTTGTCCAACGAGTAGAAACTGTCGATGGCAAGTTGCTCTATGAACATGAACAGGCAGAAGGACAGCGAGCAGTCAGCGAAGCTGTAGCTACCAACGTATTAGACGCGATGATGCCTATCGCTGCCTATTCTAAAGGTAATGCTCTTGCTAATGGACGCGAGTCAGCAGCAAAAACTGGTACTGCTCAATTAGGTGACACCGGCTATAACAAGGATGCCTGGATGGTTGGCGCAACCCCACAGCTAGCAACCGCAGTGTGGGCAGGCACTGCCGATAACTCCCCACTTTTTAACTCCTGGGGCGGATTAATGTATGGCGCAGATTTGCCGGCAGATATTTGGAAAGACACCCTCGATGGTGCACTGTCCGGCAAAGACTTGGAGCGATTCCCAGATCGACAACCGGTGAACTGGGCCGGCTACGGTTATGGCTCTGGCTATTCCCAAGATAGTTGGAGTGGTCAGTACAACCAAGATAGCGGTAGCCAGGATACTGTTGAAGAAGTTGCTCCAGCACCTGAACCAGAAGTACCGGATACAGATGCTGATACTGGCCTGGAAATAATTCCTGGTGTGGTTATTCCAAATATTTTTGGCTAAACCCTGACCGAATGCTTGTCGACGACATGCGCAGCTAAAGAAGATCGTCGATAGTAAAAAGTTGCCAAACGCTTATGACTGCCTCCTTAAAAATAGGGGGCAGTTTTTTCGTGCATTATCTCTTGTTGCATAGATGAGCAGAAATGATGCGAGAGATGTCCAGGTGAAGTTGTAAGCTATCAAAGAATTCCCTCTTATTCCGCAGTGATTGCGCTAGACCAGTAAAAGGAGATATTGTGACGGCAGAAAAACCTTCGTCGCAAGTAGAAGAATCAAAAGCCAAGAAAACTCGTTCCGGGTTTTTAGGCGATCCAGCGCAACGCATCGGCGTTACCGAACCTTTAGCACGCGATTTTATTGAATTTTTGGGCGGGAAAATGGGGCGCTTTGCCCGAATTGGTACCCAACCTTTTTGGACCCCACTGCGCTGCCTTATCTTATTAAGCTTGACCTTTTTAAGCCTCGGTTTTCTAGCCAAAGCCAATTGCGTCCAAAGCAACTTGGTAGATGGTATTGCACAGTTAGATTGGTCCGGAAATAGGCAATATACCTCTGCCTGCTATAACGATATCGTTCCGCTCTATGGTGGCCGTGGCCTTGATGCACTTTCCTTCCCCTATGCACATTCCTGGCAAGAAGATGGTCTGACCAGATATATGGAATATCCCGTATTAACGGGTATTTTCCAGTGGCTGATGGCAGTACTCGCCACACTGTTTATCCCCGTGGCACAGGTGCTGCCCTGGGCAATTAGCGACGTTGCGGTGTACTACGCGGTGACCTGCTTTGTTATGTCCTGCATGTGGGTGTGGGTGGTACGTGCTGTGTCCGAACTAATGGGCAATCGTGTGTGGGATGCTGTGCTGGTTGCTGCTTCGCCACTGGTTGTTATTCATGCTTTTACCAACTGGGATATTGTCTCGATTGCTGCTGCCACAGCTGGGCTATTAATGTTTGCTCGCTCAAAACCATTAGCTGCTGGTGTATGGATAGGTATTGGTATCGCGTTAAAATTATGGCCACTATTTTTATGCGGCGCGTTTCTTGTGCTTGCGATTAGAGCGAAAAATTATGCACCAGTACTAAAAATGTATGCTGCTGCGGCTTTTACTTGGCTGCTGGTTAATGCGCCAATTATGGCGCTCTACCCTACTGCCTGGCGAGAATTTTCTCGGCTTAACGCAGAGCGTGGTTGGGAATGGACCACGATCTACGCATTATCATCGCGTGAGTTTGGTTGGACGGGTTTCGACGGTTCGGGCAAACCAGTCATTCTTAATACAGTTACTTTGTTAGCTTTTCTTATTTTGTGCCTCGCCATTTTGCTACTCGGTATAAGCACTAAACGTCGTCCTAGAGTTGCGGAACTGTGCTATCTCATCGTGGCGGCGTTTTTGTTGGTCAATAAAGTCTGGAGTCCGCAATATTCCATTTGGTTAGTAGTTTTAGCGGCATTGGCATTACCAGAATGGAAGCTTATTTTTAGCTGGGGGCTTATCGACGCCTTGACCTGGCCAGTACTTATGTGGCACATGCTTGGTACCGACAACAAGGGGGTACCGGGGCAATTCCTTGATCTCTTTATTATCGGCCGAGACGCAATGATTATTACTATTGCCGTGCTGATAATTCGACAAATGTTAGGAAAACGTCCAGATAAAGTACGCGATGCTCATGGTGGAAAAGACCCGCTATCAGGAGTATACGGCGAAGAAGATCAGTTCGTACTAGCGTTGGGCAAGCAACGCAGCCCTAGTCGTCGAATAGCTAAAATACCGGTAGATACTGTTGAGCCGGAAGTCGCACAATGAGTTCAGTACTAATTTTAACTATGGCAAGTGTGTTCATTGGTTTCCTGTTTTTTGGTGGTGCCTTTGCCAGTTTTATGTATAAGAAATCAGCTGCGCTTATTTGGACTCTATTTGCCATCGCGGTGGTACTTATTACTGTGATCCCAGTATTTTTGGCAGTTTTTGTCGCTAGTACTGCGTAGGCTCGACTTTTCCGTGGGCAATAAGCTACATTAGTAAGGTTGCTGACGCAACGACCCTCCTGCCACATCCAATCGGGATGAGGCCGTAAATATTCAATACTAAAAGACCATAGGAGGTGATGAGGTCCGTGCGTCACTACGAAGTTATGATTATTCTGGATCCTTCCCAGGATGAACGCACTGTTGCCCCGTCCCTAGACAAGTTCCTAGAGATCGTCCGCAAGGATAACGGTACTGTCGAAAAGGTTGATATCTGGGGTAAGCGCCGTCTGGCCTACCCAATCGCTAAGAAGGAAGAGGGAATCTACGCGGTAGTGAACCTCAACTGCGAGTCTGCAACTGTTCAGGAACTCGACCGCGTGTTGAACCTGAACGACGGTGTTATGCGCACCAAGGTTCTGCGCAACGAGAAGTAAAATTCTCTTATAACACCTCGCTATGTTGTTTTAACAGCACAGTGATCGCGTTTAAACCATATAACCAGTTAAAGTACGAAGGATAGAGAACAATGGCACCTGGAGATGTGAATATCACCATCGTTGGCAACGTTGTTGCTGATCCAGAGCTTCGCTTCACTCCAGCGGGCGCGGCAGTAGCAAACTTCCGCGTTGCATCGACTCCACGTCGCTTTGATAGTGCGACAAATCAGTGGGTTGACGGAGAAGCAATGTTTCTCACCTGTAACGTATGGCGTCAAGTAGCCGAGAATGTCGCAGAAACCCTGACTAAGGGCATGCGCGTCATTGTCACCGGTCGGTTAAAGCAGCGTTCTTTTGAAACCCAGCAGGGCGAAAAACGCAGCGTATTTGAGATCGATGTTGAAGAAGTCGGTCCATCTTTGCGCTATGCATCTGCACAGGTAGCCCGTAACTCACGTGAGGGTGGCGGTAACTATGGTGGTGGAAACTTTGGCGGTAATCAATCAGGATTCGGCGGACAGCAAGCTAACCAGTCTGGTTTTCAATCCGGTAACCAAGCTCCTTCACAGAGCTTTGGTGGACAGCAAAACCAACAGGCACCGGCTAATGATCCATGGAGTTCTGCACCGCAAGCTGGTGGTTTTGGCGGAGATGACGAACCACCGTTCTAAGATTTATTGGCTAGCTAGAAACTGGTTAAAAGTTTAAGAACGTATCTCCTCAAGCGTTAATTATTCAATCTTTTGGCTCACTCGCATGAGCCTAGACAGTACCCACGAAAGGCAGGGATCATGAAGCTGATCCTCACCGCCGCCGTTGAGAACCTCGGTGTCGCAGGCGACATTGTTGAGGTTAAAGACGGCTACGGACGTAATCTCCTGCTTCCTCGCGGTTTGGCTATCGTTGCCACCCGCGGTGCTGAGAAGCAGATCGAGGGAATTAAGCGTGCCCAGGAGGCTCGCGCTATCCGCGACCTCGACCACGCACGCGAAGTAAAGGCACAGCTAGAGGCACTCGAAGGTGTTTCTGTTGCAGTACGTACTTCTGAGAAGGGCAAAATCTTCGGCTCCGTTTCCGCTGAAGATATTGCAGCAGCCGTTAAGGCAGCTGGTGGCCCTAGCCTAGATAAGCGTTCCATCGAGCTAAAGAAGAACTTGGTTAAGTCCGTTGGTTCTTATAGCGTGGACGTAAAGCTGCATTCTGATATTGCTGCAGCTAAGGTGAACTTTGAGGTTGTAGCTGCCTAAAGAAGGCGTGAGCTACAACGGCTTGTATTAAACAAGCCCAACGACAACAGCACACTATGGGCGGTTATCACATTAGGTGGTAACCGCCCATAGTGATTTTTATTGCTTACTTATGTGCGGTGATGGATCGCAGTTGTAGCGCTGAAGAAACGTTAATGAAAAGTGAAAATAGGGGTCTCTGTAAAAGATGTGATACATGTGGATAACTTGTGGAAAACTCTGGTTGAGATAACCGCAGGCAGTGCGATTTTTACCCCCTAATCATGTAAAAAATACATTGTCAAATGTGCTGGTAAGAAAGTTTTCCACCGTTAAATAAAACTTTTTCCATAATTTATAAATAGGCTATGAACTGGTCTTTTAGGGTAATTTCGGAAAATTTTTTCTAAGTTTTCCACAGGCTATCCACACCCATTGGGGAAAACTCACTCGGGAAACACCATTTTTTCCACAACCCCCTGTGGAAAACTTTTGAAAATTGGCCAACCTGGTCTAGGTTAGGCTTATTTTTGTCCGGTGTGGTGGTTGCTCGAAGAATAAAAATTAGATTGGGTACCAGACCTGATACTAAAAATAGGGAAAGAAAGAATCGTTTTAGGATAGTGCGGTACAAATGAAGTATGACTATTGTCAACCGCACCGTTTCTGACCAACCTGTTGATCGTCATCGCAGCATTGTTCTAGAAGATTATGCCTTATTATCTGATCTACAAACCGGGCCATTGGTTTCTAGAGAAGGCAGCATTGATTGGCTTTGTTTACCTCGGTTTGACTCCCCAGCAGTATTTACCTCTATTTTGGGAACACCAGACGACGGGCGTTGGAAATTGAGCGTGCGTGGCGGCATGGTACAAGAACGTCGTTATATACCGCAGACTTTTATCCTAGAAACGATATGGCAGTGTCCAACTGGTAAAGCCAAGGTCACCGATTTTTTGCCACCATCGAGTGTTCATGCTGATGTGATTCGCATGGTGGAATGTTTAGCAGGTGAAGTCACCATTACCCATGATTTACGAGTGCGGTTTAGTTATGCACGGGCACTACCCTGGTTTAGAAACACCACTATTCCTGGTACTGAGGAACCGGCATTATTGTGCACCGCTGGCCCCGACGGATTGTTATTATCCGGGCCGATGCTGGTGGCGGCACATGATGCAGAACAAAATCCAGATGCTGAAACCGGATCACAGGTAGTACCTCGTTTGGTTGGCGATTTCCATCTACACGCCGGCGAAAAATTAGACTGGTCCTTAACCTGGTTTCCTTCCTGGGAAGATACTCCCCGCCCAGCAACCGCAGCACCCGCACTGACCGAGACCCAACGCTATTGGCAAGAATGGATTGGACACCTGAACACCAATGAGAAATATGGAGAGCTTGTTCAGCGATCGCTTTTAGTTCTGCGGGCATTAACCCACTCCGATACTGGCGGCTTGGTCGCTGCCCCGACTACATCCTTGCCGGAAGATTTTGGTGGTGTGCGCAACTGGGATTACCGCTACACCTGGCTCCGCGATGCAGCATTAACCGTCGAGGTGATGGCATTGCATGGTTATGTCGATGGCGCACGAGACTGGCGTAACTGGTTATTGCGTGCAGTAGCTGGGGATGTAGAAAATTTACAAATTATGTACGGCCTTGGCGGTGAACGTGAGCTAGCAGAATATGAGCTTGATCATTTAACAGGCTATGAGCATTCCCGTCCGGTGCGTATCGGTAATGGTGCCGCCAACCAGTATCAGGCTGATGTTGTTGGTGAGGTGATGTTAGCGCTTGCCAAGCTACGCGATGCCGGTTACCCGGAAGATGAGTTCTCGTGGGGGCTGCAAAAACGGCTTTTGGATTATCAAATTGAGCATATGCACCGCAAAGATCATGGAATTTGGGAAATGCGCGGCGAACTTCACTTTTTTACTCATGGCCGGGTGATGATGTGGGCGGCATTTAATGAAGGCATTCGGGCAGTTCAGGAACACAACCTTGATGGGGATGTAGCTCTGTGGGAATACCATCGTGATCGTTTGCGCGAGGAGATCTTAGCTCATGGTTTTAATAAAGAACTCGGTAGCTTTACTCAAACCTATGGTGGGACAGAAGTTGATGCATCCTTATTACAATTGCCGCACACTGGGTTTATCAGTGCCGACGATCCAGCAATGCTAGGTACGGTGCGTTGCATTGAAGAAGAGCTTGTCGACGAACACGGCTTCGTCTACCGTTACCGCACTGAACAAGGCCTCGACGGTATCACAGGTGCTGAATATCCCTTTGTTATGTGCACCTTCTGGCTTATCGAGCAGTATGCCGCTTCCGGGCGCTTAACGGATGCCGAACAGCGCATGGAGCTTATGCTTAGTGTGGTTAATGATCTTGGACTTATCGCAGAAGAATATGATCCAGTACAAAAGCGACTAGCTGGTAATTTTCCGCAAGCTTTTTCTCACCTATCGCTTATTCGAGCAGCGGATGCCATCGCTATTGCTCGAGCAGGTCGATCGA
Organism: Corynebacterium kutscheri; assembly: GCF_000980835.1. Taxonomy (NCBI): domain Bacteria; kingdom Bacillati; phylum Actinomycetota; class Actinomycetes; order Mycobacteriales; family Corynebacteriaceae; genus Corynebacterium; species Corynebacterium kutscheri. The sequence goes on along the minus strand of NZ_CP011312.1, from coordinate 2,240,487 downwards.
CTGCGGGAAAAACAGAAAATACGTAAAGAGTAGAAAAAGAGCTAAAGCTCAGCCAGGTGAGGTCGTCGTTAAGCACAAGGTGAGATCGTGGCTGAATGAGAAATGTTGGTGGGGTATGGCTTAAGTTGTTGGTTTCGCTATTTTTAACGTAGTGCACGAGATAATGTGTACAGTTCGATTGGGTTGTTTGAGTTAGTTGCATGCGCCTGAGCAAATGTGAGGATGCGCTAAGGTGAGAAGAGGAAAGGATTATCCGGTGAGCAGTGAGGACAACACAGCGTATGCCAGCTTTGACGATGAGTATGTGCCGCCATCGGATAATGATGCTCCCAGCGAAAACTTTGCCTATGAGCGATCCCAGGGAACAAGAAATAACGATTACTATCGTCGTGACCAGCGCAGGTCGGATCCTGGCGTAGAATACCGCAAACCACCGCATGATACTGAAGCTGAGCAGGGTGTGCTTGGTGCGATGATGCTGACATCCAGCGTTATCCAAGATGTGGTGGATATTCTTTCCCCAGAAGACTTTTATCGACCAGCACACCAGCTGATTTATGAAGTCATTATTGATCTTTTCGCCGATAATAAAGAGATCGATCCGATTTTGGTGGCAGGTGCTCTGGACCGAAATAATGATCTTGATCGAGTCGGCGGGGCACCCTATCTACATACGCTGACCTCCAGTGTGCCCACCGCCGCCAATGCTGCCTACTATGCGCAAATCGTTGCGGATAAGGGCGTATTGCGTCGCTTAGTTGATGCCGGCACCCGCGTAGTTCAACTGGGTTTTGAGGGCACTGAAGATGCGGAAATCGATGCTGTTATTGATATGGCTCAGCAGGAAGTTTTTGCTGTTTCGCAACGACAAACTACCGAAGACTATTCAATTTTGGCAGATATGCTCCAACCCACCTTGGATGAACTTGATGAGATCAGCTCTTATGGTGGGCTCGCCCAGGGCGTGCCGACGGGGTTTATTGATCTTGATGCGCTTACTAATGGTCTCCATGGCGGACAGATGATCATTATTGCCGCGCGACCTGGTGTGGGAAAATCTACCCTGGCCTTGGATTTTGTGCGTTCTTGTGCGATTGAAAATAATAAAGCCGCGGTAATTTTTTCTTTGGAAATGTCGAAAAGCGAAATTGTTATGCGCATGCTTTCGGCAGAAGCATCGATCAAACTTTCCGATATGCGCGGTGGCCGTTTGGACGATAATGCATGGGCAAAGCTTGCTGATCGCGCCGGGCAAATAGCACAAGCCCCCATTTTCGTGGATGATTCCGCCAATCTCACCATGATGGAAATTCGCTCAAAGGCACGTAAGCTAAAGCAAAAATATGATCTGAAAATGATCGTGGTTGACTATCTCCAGCTAATGAGTTCCGGCAAGCGCGTGGAATCTCGTCAGCAAGAGGTTTCGGAGTTTTCCCGCCAACTGAAACTGTTGGCCAAGGAATTAGATGTGCCGTTGATTGCCATTTCACAGCTTAACCGTGGTCCAGAATCGCGTACGGATAAGCGCCCGCAGCTTGCTGATCTTCGTGAGTCCGGTTCACTAGAGCAAGACGCGGATATTGTTATGCTTTTGTATCGGCCCGACTCGCAAGATAAAGATAATGAACGAGCTGGTGAAGCCGATATTATCTTGGCTAAGCACCGTGGTGGTCCGATTGACACTATCGCGGTAGCACACCAATTGCATTATTCGCGCTTCCAAGACCTAGGCCGTGGGTAATACTAAAAATGCACTTTCCTTCAACGGTAGTTCGCTTTTCGACGAAATACCGTTGAAGGAAAGTGCATTTTTTTAAAAAATATTAATCTGCGGTAATAATCGCACCAAAATCGTAAAATGTTGTTGCAAGCGTGGCTAGAAAAGCAAAAAGAAAGAACCCTGAAATGAGTAAGAAATTAATACTAGGCGGGGTAGCCCTCACCCTTGTCTTAACCCTTGCCACCTGTGGAGATAATGAAACTCCTGACAATGCCACTACTGTAGAACCTACAAGCACAACGCCCTACAGCTCTAGCGTCACCACTACAAATACAAGCGCTACATCTTCAATTACTAGTACTATCTCGGAATTATCCCCGGCACCTGTAGCAGAACCTATAAAAGATACTCCCTTACCTGTAGATAACCGTCCAATTGGCTTCCTCGGAGCGCCAGGGCAAGAAGCACCAGCACCACTAGATAAAGTAGTCCAGTCATGTGGCGACCCTGCGATACACGAAACCGGCACTACGTTTTTTACGGATGGCAGTAGCGGATGGACTGAACAATGCGCGCAAGAAATGATGTCAACGTGGCAAGCACCGATACAACAGTTTGTTGTGTCCCCGCCACCTGCTAATAACTCACCGGTGCAACAAGAGTATGTGCCGCAGGAGGACTATGTGCATCCGGGGTCTTTCTGTACTGGTGGTAGCGGAGTAAGTAAAAATGGTGTCCCTATGACATGCGCACCCGGTTCAGACGGTAGAAACCGTTGGCAGTCAGCCAGCTAGAGAAGACTTGAGCCTAGAAATAGAAGTTGTTAAAAAATCTCGGATAACCTCTATTTTTAAACGTGAACTCTTAAAATAAAAAGATGCTGATTTCAGCTGCAAAGGAGTTCTTAAGTTGAAACAGCGTTTACTTTTATCTGAGAACCTAGTCTGATCTGTCGTAAATTAGCGTCTCTTTGTCAGAGATACCACTTTAACCGCGTCTTTTATGTGAGGTTTAGTTTTCTATTCTTGTGATAGTCAAGGATGGATTATTTTTATCGAGCTTGGGAGGTTCATTATTAATATTGTGCTCTGATAAGAATGGAAGCTAAGAAAAGAAGAAAAGGTAACCGCTTCGATAGTAGCGATTAGCACAGAAGCCCGAAAGTGGTACACCATCATCAAAGGCTCAAAGAAACGCAAAAAGTAAGCGCCTGGGTTCGAAATGTCCTAACCATTCCGAACCCGGGGCTTACCCCCTATTCTCTACAATAGGAAAAGAAAAAGCAATGACCGCATCGTCATTGTCTAAGATACAGGCGCCTCTCTATAACGGGTAGTTGACTGCGTCGTGCATTGTGGAGTCACTGAATCTACATGGCACTTCTATTTACACACAAAGGTAGTAAAACTCAACCCACCTAAACTGGTAGCCACCTGGGTCAACGTACACCACTCTGGGATACAGAAGAAGTTAAAATCTGACATAAAAACTGACCTGGATCGTCGGTCGCTAACAGTCTTAAGTCGAAAAAGAAATAACACCCAATAAGATAAAGAAGGTAGGCTATGACACATGACCACAATACGCGCAACACTGAACAGTCTGAACAGCGTCAATGCGCACCAGGCTGGACGGATAGCGAAAGCTGCTCAGGAAGCTCACCTGCGTACACAAACCCGGTCGACCAGAGCATATGGCAACATAGACCAGAAAATATCTCAGCGGATCAGCCAGTACTACCAGGACTGCCCGCAGATTTAGTTAAACTTACCTACAGTGGGCCAACGCCTCACTCTAGTGAAATTCAACGGCTTAACGACATCCATCCAGGACTGGGAACCCGCATTATGGATGACGCGCATGAAGATATTAAGTCTGACCGTGCAATTACAGAACAATCTTTTGCTTATGCGATTTTCGAAGCTAAAGTTCGCCTGTGTACAGCTGTATTAATATGCGTTGCAGTAGTTGCACTTATTCCAGTCTTACTTCTACTTCTTGATCCACCTGAATCTCTAGCGGGGGTAGGTGCTCTAGGGCTTGTTGCTTTAACTCCGCTTGTGAATACTCTGATTAATAAGCAGTCTGAAAAGAAAGAAAAAATTCAACCCTAAAGTGTAGTCATACTCCTGCCCCTATTGTTACCTTGAAAGTGGGTTTCCTTCTGCTCGCGGTAGAATCCGCGGATTTTTATGGCATTCTTTAGGTTTTATGGGACTATAAACGGTCACGCATAGTGCGTATAACGCTTCCTCTGGCCAGTGATCACACATCAATCACGGGCTTCGCTAAAGGGTTAGCCCAGAGTTGGGCGGACGAAATGCTATCCTTGTACATGCTTAGTACTTGGGTAAACCCTGCGTATGGTATGGCTACAATCGGTGATTTTTTGGTGTAGTCCTAATTACAGTTCGTGGTATTACAAAGATCTAGAGTATGTTATGGGGCGTGATCCTGAGTTTGCGCGCATTGTCCCGCATGGGTTAAGGCATATAATGGCGGAGTTTAGTATCTCAGGGTATGAAGGTTGCGTAAAGATTGGACATACAAGTGTGTCGATGACTCTTGACGTGCATGCGGATTTTTGTGGGGGATGTGGATGAGGCACTGAGAGGGGTGGTATAACACTGATTCCATGACAATTTCGTGACATGTATCATGTTTTACCGGTTTCTACAGTGCCGTACGATCCGTGGAGAAAACCTAGAATGATCTGGAAAATAATAGATGATCAGCAGGTTCGAAAAGCACTACCAAATAATAAGATGTCAGTTAGCCTTCAACGAGTTCGAAGCCTGCTTCTTCAACTGCTTTTTTAATATCGGCGTCGCTAAAATCTTCGCCGGTTACTATAACGCGACCGCTTTCCAGGTCTACCTTAACTCCCTGGGTTCCCGCGATTTCTTCGATTTCTTCGGTGACAGATGCAACGCAGTGCTGGCAGGTCATTCCTTTAACAACATAAGTTTTGGTCATCGGTTACCTTTCACATTTTGTGGCGAGGATATATCTCTTGTAGAGCATAGCGCTGCTTTAATAAGTAATTTTTTTATATTTACCTCATCGGGGGTGACCAATTGAGCTATCACCTGCCGGTTGTTCGGTGGGTTTTAGCTGATGATGTAAATAAAATCCCTGTGACCAGGTGATAACAATGTGCAGTTCAGATTTGCGTGACACATAAACATAAAAGTTATGTGATGAAAAACTATAGGATTTTGTTTAGTCAGCACGTTATATTTTGCGTGTGGAATAGAATAGTTATGCCTATCGTTTCTGCTTATCGAGTAAGAAAATTTTTATTGATACGAAAGAGATTCCATTATGGCAACTATTGATATCACCGAAGATACTTTTGAGCAGACAGTTAGTGCTGAAGGTATTGTGTTAGTCGATGCGTGGGCTTCCTGGTGCGGACCATGCCGCCAGTTTGCTCCTACCTTTGAGAAATCTTCGGAGAACCATCCCGATGCGACTTTTGCCAAGCTAGATACTGAGGCTAATCAGGGGCTTGCAGCTGCGCTACAGATTCAGTCCATTCCTACCTTGATGGTTTTCCGTGATGGTATTTTGGTGTACCGGGAAGCGGGTGCTTTACCACCGGCTGCTTTAGAAGATCTTGTTGGTCAAGTTAAAGCGTTAGATATGGATGATGTGAAAAAGCAGATTGCTGAACAGCAGCATTCTGAGAGCTAATTACTTCATATTTTCTGTACCTGTACTCCCCGCTTATCTAGTGGGGAGTTTTTGATGGTCGGGGTAGTCGTCGAAAAGAAAAAATAATTGCCGGCTTTTGGCGACGCAGGTAGACATTTTTCTTTAGAGTGGAAAGAGTAAAAAGAAAATTTACTACCTTATGAAGGAAATCCCCTATGGCTAATCCATTTTCTAAAGGCTGGAAATACTTAACTAGCTCGCTCGATATGAAAATTGATGAGAATGCAGATCCTATGGTACAGATCCAGCAGGCTGCTAACGAAGCCAAGAAACAACATGAGGTTATTGAAAAACAAGCCACTCAGGTTATTGGTTCGCGCAATCAATTAGCTATGAAGTTAGATCGTTTGCTCAAAGAACAAGCTGCATTACAAGATAAAGCGCGTCAGGCAATTCAGCTTTCCGATCAAACTCAGGCTGCTGGCGATAGTGCTAAAGCTAAGGAACTGCTGAACGCAGCAGAGATTTATGCTAGTCAGCTAGTGAGCGCAGAGCAGCAGTTAGAAGAAACAAAAGTACTTCACCAGCAGGCAGTCCAGGCAGCAGAGCAAGCAACTGAACAAGTTAAGCAGTCTGAGGCACGGTTGAAAGAACAGCTGGGGCAGATAGATCAGCTGCGTACTCAGGTAGAACAGACAAAACTGCATGAGACCACCAATAAAACCATGGATTCGATTACCGAATTGAGTGTGGAAAAAGATGTACCGAGTTTGGATCAGGTACGTGAAAAGATTGAGCGTCGCTACGCTAATGCGGTAGGTGCTCAGGAACTTATGCAGGCTACCGGTCGCTATGAAGAGGTTGATCTTCATGGCGTGGATATGAAAGCTGCAGATCGGTTAGCACAAATTCGAGCAGAGCTTTCTGGCGAGTTAACTGCTGGTACGGCACAAGCAGAACTAACTAGTTCTCCGGAAGCGACTTCTGAAACTGAGAATGCGGATGTAACGACTGAAATAGATGATGATTACATCGAATCAGCTGCTGAAGAAGAAATTGATGCCGAAGCGGATACCGCTGTAGATGAAGCTGAGAAATAAACGCTAGTTAAGCTATGGTGCTAGTTTAATAATGGCCGACCAGAGACTATTTGGTCGGCCATTATGTATGTTTGCATGTGATTGCTGGTGGAACTTCTTAGCTCATACTTTTGTTATTGAGCAGTACGGTTCGAATGCCCGAGTGGAAACCGTCGCGCAGATTAACTCGTTGGTTTTCGGTGAGGGTGTATTCATGCAAGGTTTCGCAAGCAAATTGCAAGAGCGGACGGTCAATTTCTGGTGGCAAACCGCCGCCAGAAAGCAGATGCGCGGAATCACGCTGCTCAACAGTGGCAGCATTGTCGTACCACCAGCGAGCATATTGCTGGCCGACGTCGAAAGGCGTTTGATAGCCAGCTGAAGCCCACACCTCATTAGGTAGTGGAACATAGCGGGAGCGCAGTTTACGCCGTGGAGCCATCATGGATGGATTCGGCCGCGGTGTGGGGTGAGTAGCTTCCTCAGTAACCGTAGTTGAAGAGCTTTGAGTAGCGGTTTCTGATTCGTCGCCTTTGCTGACGGTAACCGAATAAGACTCCTCATAAGTAGTTACCCGTAAAGAACTAGGTTTAGGAATATTTGGTTCAATACTCGGAAAGTTGTTGAGCTTAGGCACTCGGACCAAATCAGCGGCATGGCGAAGCCGGTTATCGAGTACTTCGGCATCGGCTTCGTTTTCTGGATCAACAGGGGCAGCAACTGTATGTTGTGGCTGGTTACTAGCACTTTCAATGATCGTGCTGGTTTCTTGAGTAGCTACTGGTGTCGTGGCATGAGCGCTGGTATCAGGAGCAGCAGCGGTAGCGGAACCGTGATTATCGGTATTGTTCGCAGCGATACTATTGGAACTTTGCGTGTCTTTGCTGGTATCGGTGTCGGCATCGTCGTTAGGCGTAACCTCGATGGTTTCGCGCTCTGCTGGGAAGTCTTGTGGTACTGGGTTAGTCTCAGTGTCTTCCCAATCCGGGTTTTGACGAATAACCGGTGGTAGCGGTCCTTCAAGTACTTGCAATTGCATACTATCTTGGAAATCCTCGCGCGGATCCAACAAGGTGGTGGAATCACAGGCATGTCGAAGTGCGGAACTCATAGAATCCCAACCGAAGCCGTAGAGGTGAACACGGACCCCGCGTTCGACGGCTTCATGGACACCGGGAATCATATCGGCATCACCAGAAACAAGCACAATATCGCTAAATTGTCCCTGAACACCGGCTAAAACTAGATCTGCTACTAAGCGCGTATCGACGGCCTTTTGCGTGCGTCGTTCGCCCCACTCAATAAGCTGACCGGTACGTAATTGCACGCCGTCGCAGGTGCGCAGGGCACGTTGATAGCGATGCGGCCCGGTTTCTGGAATACCGTCATACCAGAGTTGGCGATGAACCGGCTGACCAAGGTGATTTTGCACCATAGCCCCTAGAGTGGCTACTACTTCAGGTAAATCAATTTCTAATTGTGCGCGGGCTCCGGTTTCCCACGAGTTATAAAAGCTAGCCAAAAGATAGCTGGTGTCAACGAAGATTTGTGTGCGTTCAAGCATGGCTCCTGCATTTTCTATTTATTTTGTGATTACGAAAATATTAAAAGTTATGCCTTCTAGCATGCCTTATATCACCTTGTTAAGTCGATATATCTGCTGAAAATGCAGGATATAGCGAGAAATTTTCTTTATATTAAGGCAGGTAGGTCTTTATGACGGTTGTTTTTATTTTGTGGTGATCTTTAAAACTCTGGTCACAGTGGTCACTATGGTTAGTTGGTAGAGTAGCTAACCGTCTAACGGGATGCATGGGTGCTATGGTGGTTGGTCATGCTGGGAAAGGTAGTAAAGATGGATGACCAAGCGGCACCGCTTTTCCGACAAATTGCCACTCTCATCGAGGATTCCATTGTTGAAGGTGGTCTCGTTACCGGTAGCCGTGCGCCGAGCACAAATGAGTTAGCTGCTTTCCATTCAATCAACCCGGCAACGGCGCGTAAAGGACTCAGTGTGTTAGTGGCAGAGGGGATCTTAGAGAAACACCGTGGCGTGGGAATGTTTGTTACCGAAGAGGCTAAAGAGCTTATTCTTGCTCGTCGACGAGAACATTTTGCAGCACATTATCTTGCTCCGCTTATCGACGAAGCAGTCAAACTCGATGTTGACCGCAAACAACTACATGAACTAGTCGACAAAGTAGCAGAAAGTCGAGGGTTATACCGGTGACTCAATGCATATGGCTTAGTGTTGTTGGCCTTTAAGGCGTGCTTTACTAGGGTCTTACCGGCGTCTTATCGATGTCTTCATGGCGGTGAATGAGTTTCTGTAGCCATACAAATTGTCTTGATAGTGACAAACGATTTTTAGGGTGCTTTGAAAGCTGAGTGCAGGCGAGCCTATGACGCTAATCTTCCTTCACGTTTTTTCACGGGCATGTCAAAAGTTATTGATTTTTATTATGAGACGGTGAGAAAATACGGAGCAAGATTTTACAAAGGCAGAGGTTCTAATAATTAAAGGGAGCGGGGTGAAACTATGGAACGGGTATTGGTTTCAAGCATCGCGCTAGGCCTTATTGCCGCCTCGCTACGCGTATTTATAGCATTCACGGCTAAGGCGGGCTCTAGCTTTCCATTTTTACCGGTTTTGTTATACCAAGGGTTTGCATCGCTTGCGGTTATCTTGTGGGCAATAACTATCAGTTGGTGGCTTTACCGTATGTTGCGACGGATTTTCTTGGGACGACCTGGTGCCTATGGCGTAGTGGCTGGATTGGGCATTTTTGGTTGCTGTGTTTTTGCCTTAGCTACCTTGGTGTGGCTATTTTCAGCCGATAGTCACACCAGTAGCATTTTTGATAGTGCGCCTTGGTTAGCTGCTATCGCTGTGGCTAGCGGGTGGGCTGGTTTTATTTGTTTTGTGGTCTTTTCAGATGTTCTCGTGCCTCAGTCTGAATTACTTTTCTTTGGTGTGCTGATTATTGAGTCGGCTTTAAGAGCACGATCACTGCAATTGAGACCGTATTTTGTTCTTTTCTCTGATGATGCGCACTTCGCGACGAGCCTTAAAAATTGATCTAGATAGGTTTTAAAAATATATAGTTGATATTGTGTGTGATTGTTTAGATAAAAGAGCGCTTTAAACTGCGGATTTGTGTTGTTGTGAAGTGGTGTGTAACTTTATGTGAGTCGCCGCGGCCGGTAGCACAAACAAACATGTGCAAAACACCAAGCCAAGCGGCGAAGAAAATAAAAACTCTTGATCCTTTAAAACAGCAAAAAAATTTGCTAGGATCACCAAAGCATCCCATTGTATTGCAACAAGTATTTGTTTGTTGTGTGGTGGGTGTGGGTTGTTTGAGAACTCAATAGTGTGCCAAATCATTTGTTACAACATGTAACACACAGAATCTAGTGATTAATGATGAATGCTGAATAAGTGTTTGTGTTTGGTCATTGTGTTGTGTGTTATTGTTTTTTGTTTTACACATATTTTCTTTTTCTTATCACGTATTCACATATGTGTTTATTGTGGTGGGGGATAATGGTTTTTGTTTTTACGCCTGATACTGTGGTGATCAGATGTCACTGATGGTGTTGTGGTGTGACCGGCAAGTGACCATGATTTGTTTTCTTGTTTCTTATCTTTTTTCTTCAATATAGTTTTTAGGATTTTATTGTGTTGAGGGTAAGGGGCTGGGGGATGGTTGTGGGTGCTTGTTAAATACTAAAAATTGTTTTTGTTTATTTTTTGCCAGTTGTTGGGCTTTCCCAATAATTTTTCTTATTTTTTGTGGAGAGTTTGATCCTGGCTCAGGACGAACGCTGGCGGCGTGCTTAACACATGCAAGTCGAACGGAAAGGCTTTCTTGCTTGCAAGAGAGTACTCGAGTGGCGAACGGGTGAGTAACACGTGGGTGATCTGCCCCTAACTTCGGGATAAGCTTGGGAAACTGGGTCTAATACCGGATAGGACCACATTTTAGTGTGTGTGGTGGAAAGTTTTTTCGGTTAGGGATGAGCCCGCGGCCTATCAGCTTGTTGGTGGGGTAATGGCCTACCAAGGCGTCGACGGGTAGCCGGCCTGAGAGGGTGGACGGCCACATTGGGACTGAGATACGGCCCAGACTCCTACGGGAGGCAGCAGTGGGGAATATTGCACAATGGGCGCAAGCCTGATGCAGCGACGCCGCGTGAGGGATTGAAGGCCTTCGGGTTGTAAACCTCTTTCGCTAGGGACGAAGCTTTTTTGTGACGGTACCTAGATAAGAAGCACCGGCTAACTACGTGCCAGCAGCCGCGGTAATACGTAGGGTGCGAGCGTTGTCCGGATTTACTGGGCGTAAAGAGCTCGTAGGTGGTTTGTCGCGTCGTCTGTGAAATTCCGGGGCTTAACTTCGGGCGTGCAGGCGATACGGGCATAACTTGAGTGCTGTAGGGGAGACTGGAATTCCTGGTGTAGCGGTGGAATGCGCAGATATCAGGAGGAACACCGATGGCGAAGGCAGGTCTCTGGGCAGTAACTGACGCTGAGGAGCGAAAGCATGGGGAGCGAACAGGATTAGATACCCTGGTAGTCCATGCCGTAAACGGTGGGCGCTAGGTGTGAGCCTCTTCCACGGGGTTCGTGCCGTAGCTAACGCATTAAGCGCCCCGCCTGGGGAGTACGGCCGCAAGGCTAAAACTCAAAGGAATTGACGGGGGCCCGCACAAGCGGCGGAGCATGTGGATTAATTCGATGCAACGCGAAGAACCTTACCTGGGCTTGACATGTACAGGATCGGGCTAGAGATAGTTTTTCCTTTTTAGGTCTGTATACAGGTGGTGCATGGTTGTCGTCAGCTCGTGTCGTGAGATGTTGGGTTAAGTCCCGCAACGAGCGCAACCCTTGTCTTATGTTGCCAGCACATTTTGGTGGGGACTCATGAGAGACTGCCGGGGTTAACTCGGAGGAAGGTGGGGATGACGTCAAATCATCATGCCCCTTATGTCCAGGGCTTCACACATGCTACAATGGTCGGTACAACGCGCTGCGAGCCTGTGAGGGTAAGCGAATCGCTGAAAGCCGGCCTCAGTTCGGATTGGGGTCTGCAACTCGAGCCCATGAAGTCGGAGTCGCTAGTAATCGCAGATCAGCAACGCTGCGGTGAATACGTTCCCGGGCCTTGTACACACCGCCCGTCACGTCATGAAAGTTGGTAACACCCGAAGCCCATGGCCTAACCACGTTTGTGGAGGGAGTGGTCGAAGGTGGGATTGGCGATTGGGACGAAGTCGTAACAAGGTAGCCGTACCGGAAGGTGCGGCTGGATCACCTCCTTTCTAAGGAGCTTATATTTTTTGTTTTGTTTTTGTTTATCCGGGTGGAGCACATCACCCACGCACATTGTGTGTGGTGGGGTGAAACAAAAGACTAGTGTGTGAAACATCCATGATGTCATCATGGGGTAGCTGGAGCATGACACAGGTTGTTTCATGTGTGGTTTGGTGTGCTGTTGGGTGTCTGGGGCAATCCTTGTGGGTTTGTTCTATATGTGGCTTCAACCAAAAAAGCAACAATGATACTTAAAGTGTGTGGTTGTTTTTTTGTTGGGGTTGTGTTGTGTGAGAACTGTATAGTGGACGCGAATTTTTTAAATTATTGTTTTTAACATGAATGCATTGTTTATGTGTGTTTGTGTTTTGTTTCTTTGTTCTTAGTGTTTTTTATTTGTTTTTTGTGTTGGTTTGTTTGTTTTGAAGGGCACACGGTGGATGCCTTGGTAATCTGAGCCGATGAAGGACGTGTAAGGCTGCGTTAAGCCTCGGGGAGTTGTCAATAAAGCGTTGATCCGAGGATGTCCGAATGGGGAAACCTTACTACAGTGATGTGTGGTAGCCCAATGGTGAATATATAGCTGTTGTGGAGGTAACGCGGGGAAGTGAAACATCTCAGTACCCGTAGGAAGAGAAAATAATAATGATTCCGTTAGTAGTGGCGAGCGAACGCGGATGAGGCTAAACCGTATGCGTGTGATACTTGTCAGGGGTTGCGTGTGCGGTGTTGTGGGGTGTATGTGTCATTGTTTCTGACAGGACAGTGGCTATGGTGTGTGTGTTAGTGGAATTAGGTTGGGATGCCTAACCGTAGAAGGTGAGAGTCCTGTACATGAAAACACGCATGGTGTGGTGATGTATGTCCCCGAGTAGCAGCGGGCTCGTGGAATCTGCTGTGAATCTGCCGGGACCACCCGGTAAGCCTAAATACTTGGATTAACCGATAGCGGATAGTACCGTGAGGGAATGGTGAAAAGTACCCCGGGAGGGGAGTGAAAGAGTACCTGAAACCGTGTGCTTACAATCCGTCAGAGCCTGTCTTTTGGGTGGGTGATGGCGTGCCTTTTGAAGAATGAGCCTGCGAGTCAGCGGCATGTCGCGAGGTTAACCCGTGTGGGGTAGTCGTAGCGAAAGCGAATCCTAATTGGGTGTGTTAGTGGCATGTTCTGGACCCGAAGCGGGGTGATCTACCCATGGCCAGTGTGAAGCAGCTGTAAGAGGTTGTGGAGGCGCGAACCCACTTAGGTTGAAAACTGAGGGGATGAGCTGTGGGTAGGGGTGAAAGGCCAATCAAACTCCGTGATAGCTGGTTCTCCCCGAAATGCATTTAGGTGCAGCGTTGTGTGTTTCTTGCCGGAGGTAGAGCTACTGGTTGGTTGAGCGGGACTACAATCTTAGCAATGTCAGCCAAACTCCGAATGCCGGTGAAGTGAGAGCATGGCAGTGAGACTGCGGGGGATAAGCTCCGTTGGTCGAGAGGGAAACAGCCCAGATCGCCGGTTAAGGCCCCTAAGGGTGTACTAAGTGGGAAAGGATGTGGGATCGCGAAGACAGCCAGGAGGTTGGCTTAGAAGCAGCCATCCTTGAAAGAGTGCGTAATAGCTCACTGGTCGAGTGGTTCTGCGCCGACAATGTAGTGGGGCTCAAGTACACCGCCGAAGCCGCGGCAAGGCAACAATTTTGGTTGTTGTTTTGGGTAGGGGAGCGTCGTGCATGGTGTGAAGCAGTGTGTGGAAACGATTGTGGACTGTGTGCGAGTGAGAATGCAGGCATGAGTAACGAATGAGAAGTGGAAAACTTTTCCGCCGGATGACTAAGGGTTCCTGGGTTAAGCTAATCTTCCCAGGGTGAGTCGGGGCCTAAGGCGAGGCCGACAGGCGTAGTCGATGGATAACCAGTTGATATTCTGGTACCCGTGTGTAAGCGACCATGGTGAATCAATGGTACTAACCATCCATGTGTCATGGTGTGTGCCTTTTGGGTGTGTGTCATGGTGTGTGCGTGGGATCTTCGTTGGTAGTAGCTAAGTGATGGGGTGACGCAGGAAGGTAGCTGAGCCACTTATTGGATTGTGGTGTAAGCGTGTGGCCCGTGGTATAGGTAAATCCGTACCACTTGTGGGTGAGGCGTGATGCGTACCCTTTTTTGGGGATGTTGGTGATCCTATGCTGTCGAGAAAAGCCTCTAGCGATGTTTATATACGGCCCGTACCCATAACCGACACAGGTGGTCAGGTAGAGAATACTAAGGCGTTCGGGTGAACTGTGGTTAAGGAACTCGGCAAAATGCCCCCGTAACTTCGGGAGAAGGGGGACCACTGCTGGTGACTAACTGTTTGAGCTGGTGGTGGTCGCAGAGAATAGAGGGAAGCGACTGTTTATTAAAAACACAGGTCCGTGCGAAAACGTGGAAGTTGATGTATACGGACTGACGCCTGCCCGGTGCTGGAAGGTTAAGAGGACCTGTTAGATGCTTTTGTGGTGTCGAAGCGGAGAATTTAAGCCCCAGTAAACGGCGGTGGTAACTATAACCATCCTAAGGTAGCGAAATTCCTTGTCGGGTAAGTTCCGACCTGCACGAATGGCGTAACGACTTCCCTGCTGTCTCAACCACAGGCCCGGTGAAATTGCAGTACGAGTAAAGATGCTCGTTTCGCGCGGCAGGACGAAAAGACCCCGGGACCTTCACTATAGCTTGGTATTGGTGTTTGGTTCGGTTTGTGTAGGATAGGTGGGAGATGTTGATGCATATGCGCTAGTGTGTGTGGAGTCGCAAGTTGAAATACCACTCTGATCGGATTGAGCACCTTAACCTTGGCCCATGATCTGGGTTGGGGACAGTGCCTGGTGGGTAGTTTAACTGGGGCGGTTGCCTCCTAAAGTGTAACGGAGGCGCCCAAAGGTTTCCTCAGCTTGGTTGGTAATCAGGTGGTGAGTGTAAGTGCACAAGGGAGCTTGACTGTGAGAGTGACAGCTCGAGCAGGGACGAAAGTCGGGACTAGTGATCCGGCACCTACGTGTGGAAGTGGTGTCGCTCAACGGATAAAAGGTACCCCGGGGATAACAGGCTGATCTTCCCCAAGAGTCCATATCGACGGGATGGTTTGGCACCTCGATGTCGGCTCGTCGCATCCTGGGGCTGGAGTAGGTCCCAAGGGTTGGGCTGTTCGCCCATTAAAGCGGCACGCGAGCTGGGTTTAGAACGTCGTGAGACAGTTCGGTCTCTATCCGCCGCGCGCGTTGAAACTTGAAGAAGGCTGTCCCTAGTACGAGAGGACCGGGACGGACGTACCTCTAGTGTGCCAGTTGTCACGCCAGTGGCATGGCTGGTTGGCTACGTACGGAAGGGATAACCGCTGAAAGCATCTAAGCGGGAAGCCTGTTTTGAGATGAGGTTTCGTTTGAGGTTCCCTAGAGATGATGGGGTTGATAGGCCAGGTCTGGAAGTGGGGTAACTCATGGAGGTGACTGGTACTAATATGCCGATACAAACAATCCTTTTTTTGACACATGAATAAGGCAAAATAGGGAAACATGTTAATGGGTTCAAAGAAACGTGAATAATTGTTGTTCTGCTGCTTTATGGTGGTGGTTGTTGTTGGGTTTGTGTTCACTGTGCAGTGTCTGACACAGCACACGCACGTTAACAAGCACATGTGTGTTTGTGGGGTGTGTACTGTGTTGTTTATAGTCGTGTTGGTGGTTATAGCGTTGGGGAAACGCCCGGTCCCTTTTCGAACCCGGAAGCTAAGCCTGATTGCGCTGATGGTACTGCACCTGGGAGGGTGTGGGAGAGTAGGTCACCGCCAACCTAAAACTTGATAAAGCAAAAAGAAGGGGAGAGGGAAACATCCGCACAATGTGTGTGGGATGTGTTTCCCTCTCCTTTCTTTTTGTGTGTGGTGGGTGTGCAGGGCGCGTGGGGGCGGCACATATTTGTAGAGAGAGACCACCTATTGTGGGTTATAGCAACCCACGTGTGGGTGATGGTTTCAGAAAAACAAGGATTCTGTTTCAAAAATCCTATCAACACCACTAATCGGATCAATAAAGCTTAAACCTACCGCACATAAACACAACGGTATGCGGTAATCTTCTACTTCTTCGGGAAGAACTATCGGGTACACTGGATCACCAAGAATAGGTGTACCAGCCTGATACATATGCACCCGTAATTGATGAGTCCGCCCAGTTTCCGGGGCAAGTATGTATGATGCTAATTGGGGTTGGGCACCAAAAATTTTTTTTAATTCTGTTTGCCGCGAAGCTGAAACAGCAGCGATGGAAACAACAGTAGTAATGGCATTAGGTTTACCATCGAGTATTCGGGTTTGGTGTTCACCGGCGTTTTTTTCTAGGCGGGAGCACCAACGAGAACCGGCTTGGAGTTGGTTATTAAACCGTGCGATAGCTTGATATGTTTTATGCACCTCACGCTTAGCAAAAAGCGTTTGGTAAGCACCGCGAACTTCGCGTGTTTTGGTGAAAACAAGTACCCCGGAGGTAAGTCGATCAAGACGGTGTGCGGGGCTTAATTCACCGTTTTCCGTTAATCTGCGAAGCTGTGTGGTCACACTATTGGTGATGTGTTTTCCTCTGGGCATGGTGGCATAAAAAGGTGGCTTGTTTACCACTAAGAGATGATCGTCTTCGAAAAGGATCGGAATATCATAAGGAATGACTGGTTCAGGCGCAGGAATGCGGTAAAACCATACGTCTTCGTCTTGGTATACCTGATCTTGGGTGGTTAAAATGCGCGCTCGATGCCCACGAACTGCAATGACTTCTTGGTCGTCGAAACGCTTATGGAGTGCGTGCTCATTATCTTCTGGGTGGCGATGCCGCTGACTGTTAATCAAGTGATGAACAAATTCTTTAGCATTAAGCCCATCAGCCTCGGCGGGAACTCGAACTCGAGAGGGGTTAAGACCATCTTTTACGGCGAGTGGCGCTTGTTTGCGCGCTAACTGTATTACCCTTTGAGACATGGATATTAATGCTATCGTGAATCCGATTCTTGAGTTCTTTTCGACGGGCATTGGCAAGGTAATCGCTGATGTGTTGAAGGTCATCTATACCATTTTGTATCCGTCTAATGCAGACTCTGCGACTAAGGCCGTGCAGTAGTTTTTTAAACTATTATTTTTATATCAATAAGGTGAACCTTAAGCCTGATCCGGGATAAAGGGATACAATAGGACGTGACAGAGCAGGTCTGTCAGCCTATTAGCCTCGGGAAAGGTGAGAGAAATGACCGTTGAGAGCATTGTCGTTGTTGCCGTTGATGGGTCCGACGCCTCCAAAAATGCCGTGCGTTGGGCTGCAAATACTGCATATAAGCGCGGGATCCCGCTGCGCCTTGCATCTAGTTATACGATGCCGCAGTTTCTTTATGCCGAAGGCATGATTCCTCCACAAGAGCTTTTCGACGAACTGCAAAACGAAACCATGCATAAGATCGACGAAGCACGTGAAATAGCTCATAGCGTTGCTAAGGATCTTAAGGTTGGCTACACCATTGCTGAAGGTTCTCCAATTGATATGCTGCTCGAAATGAGCGCAGATGCCACCATGATCGTGATGGGATCGCGTGGTTTGGGTGGACTATCCGGTATGGTCATGGGCTCTGTTTCTGCTGCGGTGGTTTCCCATGCGCAGTGTCCAGTTGTAGTCGTGCGAGAAGATAATCATGTGACCGAGAGCAATAAGTACGGTCCAGTGGTGGTCGGCGTTGATGGCTCTGATATTTCTCAGCAGGCTACTGCATTTGCGTTTGCTGAAGCCAAAGCACGTGGGGCAAAACTTATTGCGGTACACACTTGGATGGACATGCAAGTACAAGCATCTTTGGCAGGCCTAGCTGCAGCTCAGCAAGAGTGGAATGTTATTGAAGATGAACAGACCGAATTACTCAAAGAACGGGTAGCACCGTTTATCGCTGAGTACCCCGATGTGGAAGTAGAGTTGGTTATTACTCGCGATCGTCCAATTCGTGCCCTGGTGGATAACTCCCAGGATGCACAGCTTTTGGTGGTTGGCTCGCATGGACGCGGCGGCTTCCGAGGCATGCTTTTAGGCTCGACATCGCGTGCCTTGTTGCAGTCGGCTCCTTGTCCAATGGTTGTGGTGCGTCCGCATATTAAGTAGTTAAAAGTACACTGCATAAAAATATGTGGTGGTAGTTTTAAGAATTTGATTTTAATAGCGTCGCTGTCTACCGATGTATAAATATATGTGGGAAGATAGCGACGATTTTAATAAGTTTTAGTGCAAACGTTAGCGCTAGCTATTGCATTTTTTACCTCTGATACGCATAGTAATGAGATTGTTATAAGTGCAGTTCACGTTAGTTTTTTGAGCTACTTTCTTGTATTTAGCGGCGACGGTATTTTTGTTTTGTTATTAGACTTGATGTGTATCCCAAGAGTTCAAGAGTTTTAGTGAAGAAAGAAGGAACACATTATGCCACCACTAGGAATTCTCGGTTGGATCATCATTGGCGGCTTAGCGGGTTGGATTGCTTCTAAAATTAAGGGCACCGATGCACAACAGGGTGTTGTATTAAACATCATTGTTGGTATTGTCGGTGGTTTTATTGGCGGCTTTTTGCTCGGCTTATTTGGTGTTGATGTAGCTGGCGGAGGCCTTATCTTTAGCTTCTTCACCTGTTTACTAGGCGCGGTGATTTTGCTCAGCATTGTGCAGGCGATACGAAAGTAACTAGAAAAGTACCCTGCTTTTTATCGGCTTCCGAGATAGTTTCTCGGAAGCCATTTTTGTATGTATTGGGTCATTTATAACACTGTAAAAGTGTAATAGACCAACCGGTTTGTATATAGTGGAACGGTCACTATAGATCAATCGTCGGAAGGAAATATCTGTGGCTGAAGCGAAGGCAGCAGGACGCCGGAAGAACCGGCCAAGCCCGCGCCAGCGTCTGCTTGATAGCGCGACGGAGCTCTTTAGCACCCAAGGTATTCGAGTTATTGGCATCGACCGTATTCTCAGAGAAGCTGATGTTGCCAAGGCAAGTCTTTATTCCCTTTTTGGTTCTAAAGACGCATTGGTTATCGCATATCTAGAGGAACTGGATCGAAAGTGGCGCGATGCTTATTCTAAGCGCACCGAAGAAATGTTGAGTCCAGAAGAAAAGATCTTAGCTTTTTTCGATCAGTATATTGAACAGGAGCTACAGCGTGGTTTCCGGGGTTCGCTGTTTCTCAACGCAGCCAATGAGTATCCTTGCCCGGAAAGCACCAGCGAACACGGAATCCTAGAGGCAGTTATTCGTCACCGCAGTTGGATGGTTGATGAGATGACGACTCTTTTGGAGCTGAAAAATGGTTACCCTGGTTCCACTCAAGCCCAGCAACTGATGATTTATCTCGACGGAGGACTTGCTGGTGGGGTTATTAATCGAGATGTCTCTTCGCTGCATACTGCCCGTGCGCTCGCGGTACAGCTGCTGAGCGAACCTCCAGCAGATTACTCGATCTAATCGCGTGCTTCCTTTTCCTTCTTAGCAGCTTCTTTCTTTGCTTTTTTCTCTGCTGCTCGCTGTTGGCGCAGTTCTTTTTGTGCCTCAGTACGCAAAGCCGAGTGTTTGGAGCGTTCGGCTTTTTTGGCTGCCCGTTCGGCCTTATGCTGTGCGATGAATTCCCGGTATTCTTTTCTTGCTTCAGCGCTATAAATTTTTTTCAAGCGCAGGTTTCGTTTGCGTCGTTTGAACTCTCGTTTTTGCTTTCTGCGCTGGTTAAGAAGCTGACGACGTTCATTAAGGAAATGTAGGTGTTCTTCTTCTAATGGAAGCACCTTATACAGCGTCAAGGCGACTACTATGCTCTGAATCAGCGTCCAGAGGTTATTGGCTACCCAGTACAAAATGATTGCCACCGGGATGGGGCCGTACATGCCGATGCCATATAAAACAAAGGGCATAATAACGGCGGATATGACAATTAGTTTGAGCGCAAATACAGCGGCTGCACTATCGGCATCGAGAGTTACCCAAGTGCGATAGATCGAAATGAGCATGTTTAATAAGGTAAACACGCATGAGGCGATAATAAGGGGGAAAATGAACTCTCGAATTTCCGATTTGGTGGCACCTAATAAGCTGAGCTGTTCAGTTGTTAATGTGGTGTACGCGGCAATAGGGATATCACCGATTTTGGTTTGTAGGAAGGCACGTACGTCGTCAGATGTTAAGAAACCGATGGCTGAGAAATGATCAGCATCTATGCCCTCTGCCGGTCGTGACATGCGTAAAAGAACTTGATACAGACCTAAAAATGCTGGAAAAAGAATAAGTGAAGGTAAACAGCCTGCCGCTAGGCTGTAGCCATATTCGGAACGCAATTCCTTTACTTTTTCTTCATGCTCTTTAATAGATGATGCGTCATGGCGATTGGCATACGTATCTTTTAAGGCACGATCTTTAGGTCGGATAAGCACAGCGATACGGCCAGACTTCATTTGTAACCAGGTCAACGGTATGGTGATGGAACGAATCGTGATGACAAGGCCAAATAACGATAAAATCCAGGCCATAGAATCATCTAAACCGAAACCTGAATGCAGCATACTATGCCACATCTTCATGATGCCGGAAATAGGATAAATGAAGAGTTCGAGCACGCCAATTTATGCTACGCGATATGGCGAAGTGCGGCTAACAGACTATGCTTTTCAGAATAGAAAATAAGCAAACTTTTAAGGATTTTAAGGAATAGTGTGACCGAAAAACAACACCGGGTGAGTATCTCTACTGTTCTTGGTGAGCTCATGCTTACCTGCGGCCTGTTACTTTTCCTTTTTGCCTTTTACGAGGCCTATTGGACAAATATTGAGGCTGGTAAAGCTCAGAATATAGTTGCGGGCAAACTTGATGAGCAATGGAAAAACCCACGTCAGAAAATCAATCCAGAACTAGGCGAGGCCTTTGCGCGCATGTATATTCCGCGCTTTGGCTCAGATTTTCAATTCGCCATTGTTGAAGGTACCGAAGACGCCGACTTATTAGCTGGTCCTGGACACTATGTGGGCACCGCACTACCAGGTCAGAAGGGCAATTTTGCGGTTGCTGGACACCGCGTGGGTAAGGGAGCACCCTTTAATGATTTAGGGAATTTAGAAGTCTGCGATGCGGTGGTCGTCGAAACGCAAACTCAGTGGGTTGTTTATCGGGTCTTGCCGATTGGACTCAGCGGCCCTGAGCGTCGTGCTGCGGCAGAGTCGTGCTTGACCCCGCAGCAAGCAGAGAGAGTTGCTGCTGGCGAGTACTCGACTGTCGAAGGACGCCACATTACTCTTCCGGGAGATATTGGAGTTATTGACCCCGTACCAGGGATCAACCTGGCCGAACCAACAGAGGGCTTAGTCACTTTGACCACCTGCCACCCACAATTTTCCAATGCAGAGCGCATGATTGTGCATGCCATGGAAACTGAAGTCATTGCTAAAGATGGGGTCACCCGTCCAGCAGTATTGGAGGAAAACTAATGTACGGATTACTATGGCGCGCACTTCCTGGCCCATGGCTGGTCAAACTCATTATTACCCTGGTGCTACTTACCGCAATATTCTTCCTACTCATGGAAGTTATCTTCCCGTGGGTCTCAGCCATGATGCCTTATAACGACGTTTCGGTATAAGGCCATAAAACTACCCAGGTGTGTAGTGAAGGGGTGTGCAGCCAACTAGTAGCCGAGTCGAGAAATAACTTCCTCTGCAATAAGCTGTGTTTTTAAACTTTGCTGCTGATTACTCCACACCACCACGGCAATAGTATCTTTTTGCACTGCATAGATAGCGCCCTGCTCATTGCCAATGCGCCCGCCTGACCAACCAGCTGGTTGGTCGGCGGGTTCTGTTGTATTAACCGGTGCCGCCCAATCGACAACTGCAATGGCTTCTGCAACAGTATTCATATGGCGCACCAACACTTTTACGTGCGGTTCTTCTGGATAAGACCAGAAAGTACATGCCGGAGTATCGAAGCGATCGTCGATAGTTTGGCCCAGAGTGCGCTGACCATTGGTATCAGAAACCCACGCAGTATCTAGATAGGGGCATTCTTGCCAAGCATTTCTATCGCCAGTATCAGGGAAAGTATCGACGGGAAGATTGTGATCATGAACCTCTAGAGCAGCGCTTTCCGAAACCTGGGCGGCCTGTTCGGACATGCCACTGGCATCGGTTGTAGTTGGGCTAGTACTACAGGCACTAAGCAAGCTAACGATAAGGCTGACACCGAGAAGAGACGGTAATGTACGACGCATGAGTAGTAGCCTAGAACGAGATCGTGAGTTTTCCCAGATTGACCTTCAGATGAGGGCCGGCGATGTAGATACTTATGATTCTCAACCAGGGGCAGCAAGTTTTCGCATTGCTATGAACTTATTAACCGCGGTGCTGCTCATTGTCACCTTGGGAACAATTGTAGGTTTTCCGCGAGCGACTGCAGTTATGGCAGTATGCGTTGCCGCTGCTTTTGGTGCGCTTTACGCCGCCTCTGTGGTACGTAGTAGCGATAGTCTTTGGATGCGGGTATGCCTCCTTATTGCATTAACCGTGGTGTGGTCACTCATGCTGCCCATTATGCCGGTGAGTGTTTACCTTGTTTTCCCACTATTTTTTCTTTACCTGCGAGTACTTCCAGATTACCGGGGCATGATAGCAGTATGTGGTGCTACCGCTATTGCAATTTTTGCCAATTGGAACCATCTGACCATTGGCGCGGTGATGGGACCGGTGGTATCTGCTTTAGTCAGTATTGGTATTCATCTTGCGTTTTTAGCATTGTGGAAAGGTGCCCGCCAGCGTGAAGCACTTATTACCGAACTACTAGAAACCAGAAACCAATTAGCTGAAACTGAACGCGCTGCTGGCATCGCTGCCGAAAGACAGCGCATTGCCCACGAAATTCACGATACGGTTGCCCAGGGACTATCCAGCATTCAGATGCTATTGCGGGTAGCTGAGACTGATATTGCTGCCCTAGATGCTGAAGAGAGCGCAAAAAATGTGCCAATTTCGCGCATTGAACTTGCTCGGCGCACTGCCGCTGATAATTTAAGCGAGGCGCGCGCTATGATTGCCGCCCTACAACCAGCAGCATTGGCAAAAACTAACTTGGAAGGTGCGCTAGAGCGGGTTGCTACGCATATGGTTGGTCCGGACTTTAGCATCGAAGTTGATGGTGAGGAACATCAATTACCGATGCGTACTGAGGCCGCACTCTTGCGTATTGCACAGGGAGCGATGGGTAACGTCGCAAAGCATGCCAATGCCACCTTATGCCATGTGACCTTGAGCTATTCCGATAATGAGGTGCGGTTAGATGTGGTGGATAATGGGCAAGGCTTTGATCCGAATACGATTAAGGATCGTCCAGCAGGCTTGGGACATATCGGTATTTCTGCTATGCGCCAGCGTGCCGAGGAACAAGGCGGTACCTTGGAGGTGGAATCAACTCCTGGAGGCGGCACAGCGGTGAGCGTGGCACTGCCAATTAGTTCTGCTGATGTAGTCGAGACGCCTGTGGTTGATACGCCGCCACTACTGGATTCCTCTTCCAAACAAGGGGATACTAAGTTATAAAGAGTTAGAGAGAAACAAAGGTCTTTATTTCTTTGTCCGATATTCTTCGAAAGGTTCATGAATGATCCGAGTTTTGCTTGCCGACGACCACGAAATTGTTCGGCTGGGTCTGCGCGCGGTTCTCGAAAGCGCTGACGATATCGAAGTAATCGGTGAGGTGGCCACTGCCGAAGCAGCCATTGCCGCAGCGCGTGCAGGTGGCATTGATGTCATCCTTATGGATCTGCGCTTTGGCGCTGGAGTAGAAGGTACCCGATTAGCCACCGGCGCAGATGCCACCCAGGAAATTAAACGCACTATGGAGAAACCACCGCATGTATTGGTGGTAACCAATTACGATACCGATGCCGATATTTTGGGTGCTATTGAGGCTGGTGCACTGGGTTATCTACTAAAAGATGCTCCTCCAGAAGAACTATTAGCGGCAGTACGATCAGCAGCAGAAGGAGATTCCACGCTATCTCCCACAGTTGCTAACCGCCTTATGACCCGGGTACGCACACCACGTACCTCGCTTACCCCACGGGAGCTAGAAGTTTTGAAACTTGTTGCCTCAGGTTCTTCCAATAGAGATATCGGTCAGATTTTGCTGCTTAGTGAAGCAACCGTAAAAAGCCACTTGGTGCATATCTATGACAAATTAGGGGTGCGTTCTCGTACCTCGGCGGTAGCAGCAGCTCGGGAACAAGGCGTTCTTTAAAACCCTATCCGTGATACAGCAAAACCCCAGTTCATTACAACACTGTTGAACTGGGGTTTTATTTAATTAAGCCAGCTTTTCTTGAATTTGCTGGGTGATTTGATCGAGATCTTTAGTAATGCTGCGATGGGCACGAGTTCGTTGATCATTAGTCATATACTCGGAATTATCGACGGCAATAACCAACTCCGTTAGTCTTTCTTCAACATCGCGCTTAAAACCTACCGGAAGAGAGGAGGCCGCCACCGAACTGCGAATACCAGAAATACGTGCCTTTAATGGGCCACCATGGCCAGAAAACTGCGCTAGCTGATCGGTAGAAATACCTAGCTTACGAGCACGCTGAGCACTGACCTGTTCCCGTCCAGCGGTAATCAGGCGATAGATAACCGGTAATAAAAATGGAGCAATTGTACGCAGCGCAGTTGCATAGCGAAGTATCGTGGAAGCATTAAAGCGACCGGCACGCAGTTGCTTTTGCATTTCTTTAGCTTCTTTAACGTTGTACTTATGCTGGCGCTTGGCCGCCTTTGCCTGCGACTTATACAATCGGTTTTCCTGCTGAGCTAAAAGCTTGTCCCGCTTGAGTTCAAGTTTGGCAGCGGTTTTAACTTCTTGGCGGGCACGAGCCTGGGCGGCTTTTACATCGATTTTCTTTTGACGTCGTGCTTTGCGCAGCTTTTTCAGCAGTCCCACGATTGATCCTTTCTCTTGTCGCCGACGATTATGCAGCGCTTTTTATTCTCTGTGCGTCTAGGTGAGGCACAGATTCCACACTACCTGCAAAATCGTAATAGGCTTAGAGCATTGTGGAAACCGAGATGAAATTGTCGCCAAAAGATCTGGTAGGTTGTCGCTACCGGATGGTACAACGACAACGATGGGGAGATATTGCTCCCACCTCCTCGGCGCTAGCGCGAAGTATTCGGCTTGCCGAAGCACAAGACGAGGTTTTTTCGTTGCTTCCCACCCGAGCTAGTCGCGGTGATACCGTACGCTTTTCTCGAATTGATATTGGTGTTGATACTACGGGGGATCTTGCTCATCGCGTAGCAGATGCGGAAGCAGCAGTTTTTGAAACCTGGGAAGCACTCGCTTCCGGGGCAACGCTTATTACTAATCCGATGCTAGAGGTCGCTGATTTTCGATTTAGAGTCGCCGCCCTGGTTCGGCGCGGCGATGGCAACTATATGCCAGTTATTGTCAGTAACCACCGTATTGCTAGGCCGTCGTCACGCAAAGAAATTGCGATGATTCCTACCACCCGGTTGGGTTTGGGGATACAGCATAAGGTTGCTTATGAGATCAAAAGTCATGCACATGATTCCTATACTTTGGCGCTAGCTGCGCGTGCTTTAGCAGAGGTTGGGCTCTCAGCACAGCGTGGTGGGGTGATCGGACAGGATCACCATCGGGTTTTTATTCTGAATACAGATTTACTCCAACATGGGCTAGACCAGGCGTTAAACCAGCCAATTCCTACCCAGGCGCGCCGGGTTAAAGAATGCGGGGGCTGTAAGTTTTGGCAGTATTGCCATGACGAACTAGTAGCTCGTGATGACCTTTCGCTATATCTTTCTGGTGATCGAGCAAACACGTATCGGGATCAAGGAATTAATACGGTACAGGGGCTTATCGACGCTCAACTAGGCACCGCAAGCGTGCTAGCCCAAGCATGGCGCGATGATATCGCGGTACTGCGTCAACCTGATTTTTCCAGGCACGATATCCCGCGTTTCGACGTAGAAATAGACATTGACGTGGAAGCATATCTCGATCAAGGTGCCTATTTATGGGGAACCTTTGATGGTGATGAATACCGAAATTTTGTAATTTGGCATGGCCTAGGGCAAGAAGAAGAGGCAAAGAATTTTGCGCGTTTCTGGGATTGGCTGAGCACACAGCGTCGTCAAGCTAGTGCCAATGGAAAAACGGTAGGTGTATTTTGCTATTCTGCGCATGGGGAAAACCACTGGCTTAGCTTTAGTGCTCGCAGATTTAGCCAATATCCCGGGGTGCCAAGTGAACAAGAAGTGCGAGATTTTATCCAATCTGATTCGTGGATTGATGTGTTTGCACTGGTGAAGCGAAGCCTTGTCGGCCCTGGTGGGTTGGGTTTGAAAGTCGTTGCCCCGGAAGCGGGTTTTTGTTGGGAAGAACAAGATGTCGATGGTGAGGAATCGGTCAACCTGTTTATGCAAGCGCGAGCCGGTGACGAGCACGTGCGCCATCGGCTTTTAAGTTATAACGGTGATGATTGCCGTGCTACCCGAGCAGTGCGCGAGTGGCTTAGCGCCGGGGCGCCGGGGTCGGCAAAGTTATAACGATTGTTTCACTCGGTATAGTCGTTCCAGGGTACCGCGGCATGTGAGGAAACAGCCTTCCGCCATGCTTTGAAGACGAAGCACCGCTTGTGTAGTCAAGGCCAACGCTTGACCGATGTGGCGATTATCGATGCCTACGAGCATGCCGATAACGGTCGCTTAGGCTCTGGCCTTCATCCCACCCTACGGCTTATGCCTTCCAAATCACTCCTACGGCTCCTGGGTGCTCCTCCGAATTGCTGCTTTCCTCAAAACCGGAAAATTCTCGACTTGCCATCGCCCCTACACACGACACAGGATGCGCATGGAATTGTGCCGGCGGTCAGGCATGCGATTGAGCTGGGTATGCAGATGCGACCTAGCAATCCGTTTTTTTCGGACGTTGTCGCGTTGGCAGACATGGCGAAGCCCACGTTCCAACACAAGGTTGGACGTGGACAACTTGGCGGCAGTCAACGCAACGAGCGTTAAGAGAAGCACAAACGTTAGAGATAGTTTTTTCGACGGTTTCCTTTGATTCTTCTGCGGTTCTCAATTGCATTTTGGTTGCTACTTCCCTCCACCTGCGGATATGTACCCGGCAGCGCAAGTGATTAGACCGATGAAGCCGCAGCCGATTGCTGTTGCTTGTGGCAGCGACAGCATTAGCAAAACGCAGGCAACTGCGTAGAAAAGAGTTGCAAAAAAGAACCACCACACTGCGGCTGCAGATTGATCTTTGACCAAAGGGTGATTTATTCTGGTGTTATGCGCGGCCAGCATGGCGGTAGCGCATAGGAGGGTGGCACACACCATTATGAAGATCGGAAACCAGAGACTACCCAAAATTCCTCAGCTTAATAATGGTGGCAAGGACGGCACCTGCGAACTTTACTCGCACCGCTTGGCTGGTGAGTGCTCCTAATATTGGGCCTCCGGCACAGCCGAAGATGGCGCTCATGACCCAATCAGGCGGCGGAATATTCGAATTAGCCTGATGTACCATTTCCTGCAACGCTGAAGGGACGAGACTTGATAATGCCCCTTTGGCGCACCATGCGACTCCTGCAACAGCAAGTGCCGCAACTGCGGGCAACGCT
Organism: Corynebacterium kutscheri; assembly: GCF_000980835.1. Lineage (NCBI taxonomy): Bacteria > Bacillati > Actinomycetota > Actinomycetes > Mycobacteriales > Corynebacteriaceae > Corynebacterium > Corynebacterium kutscheri. The sequence continues at coordinate 2,213,009 of NZ_CP011312.1, read as the reverse complement.
CGAGGCTGTGGTCCAACAACAGTAACGTTCGGGTCAGTGTCGTTAAGTGCAGAAACGATGTCATCATCAATGACCCCATTGGCGATGAGCTCTTCCGCAGCAGCCACTGCTGCATATGGAACAGTAACTGGTTCATTATTAGGTAGGTTTACACAGTCAGCAGGGTCGGTTGCTGCTTTACTTATCTCTTGCGACAAGATTGGGAAATTTGGAGATGCCTGTGCATGTGGAGCCGGAATCATGGACAGTGGAAGTGCTACTGCCAGAATTGAGGAAAGAAAAGCTTTGTGCAATCTGAGATGCATGGTAGTTGCTCCTGTCGTTGCTTTGGGGCTTGCATATCCCGATCGATTGCTCGATCCATCCTGGAGGATGCGGTGGTGTCAGGGCTACTAGGAGTAGCGTGCGCCTCATAATAGAAGTGTGAGTGTGCACTGTCAAGGGTGGAGTTTTTCTAGGGGCCCCTAGAGCCCCAGGAACATCTGACTCGGTTCGTATCAATTTTGAACATACCGAGCGCCTGCACCTTGCACACCCAGCTGTGGAAAGCCTCCGGAGATAGAACGAACCCGGCCGCCCCGTACACAGCGACAAGGCATATGGTCGACGCGTTTGCTCACTCGTGTTGTGCGAGACGAAGCCTCGACGGTGAAGTCGAAGCGGGCAAGTGCCGGAGGGGAAAAGAGCGCTAACGCATCCCGCTCGGAGCCGTCCGCCGGGGCGCGTTAGCGCCTTGGAGAGTGCGTAGTGCAGGAGCTGTTTTGGGATAGGGAAATGCTGATTTTGCGCACTCAATTTTTTGAGCGCGCTGGCATCTTGAAGTCGTTTTAGCCGGATGAACGCTAGTGTTCATCCGACTGACCTTTCGTCTAACCGAGCTAACGTGGGTTAGTTCATGGTGCATTTTCACTAAAGTGCCATGGGGTGTCCGATTGTTACCGTGCTGGTCAATGAGGCGGCGGACGTGCTGACTATCACGAAGATGGGGCGCACTAGACCAGTATGACCCGAAGCTTAGCGCCGGGGCGCCGGGGTCGGCAAAGTTATAACGATTGTTTCACTCGGTATAGCCGGTGAAGTGGTAGGTGTTGCTGAGGTGGTTTCTGCCGTGGTAGCTGTAGGTGTTGGGTTAGCTGTGGTGATTTCTGCTGCGTTAGTAGCGATAATTTTCATCTCCATTCCCTGTGCTCGGTGTCCGGCAATGGTGCACCAGGCGAGTTGGTCATTTTCGATAATTCCAGCATTGATTTTCACGCGCTTTCCAGGCAGTACCCGGCCGGATTGAACACTATTTTCAAAGCGAATATCGTGGGCTTTTGTATCATCATTAATCAAGACCACATGGAGTTCATTACCTTGGGGTACTTGGACTTCGTCGGGAAGAAAATGCGTACCCTGAGCGGTGATTTCCAAGGTGGTAATTTTATCTGCTGCGGCGGTAGGAAGAGCTGGCGATGAAGCACGAGAGTTATGATGAAGACCGCCGGCACAAGCGATAATAAACGCGAGGATAGCAATGGCTGCGTTGATCTGATTCCACTTTGGTTTATCTGGTACTGGGCGTGCTTCGTGTTGACGACGAATAACACCTAGTTGGTTGCGCACGGCAATTGGGGTAAGCACTAGGAATATCGCTAGCGAACCTAAACATAATAGAGAAGTAACGATGCGCAACAGAGAATGCTCGGTATAAAGCCAGATGCATAATCCCACGTTGAGCATGGTTGATCGGAAAAGCCCAGCGGTGTCATAGATCAGCATTCCGGTACGCACTGCCTGTGGTCCGCCACCAATATTGGAAGGCAAAAGATAGCTCATGACCCCGATGAGTAATTGTCCGGCAAAACCGATTAGCAGTGCCATGGTGGGAAGAGTGATATCAATAATTGTGTCCGTCTGGAGTGCTCGAACCCCTAGGGTGCCTAGTGCTCCAATGAGCCATAGCGGTGCCATTGCTACTGAAACAGCGGCAAAGGTGATCCGGTCGCGTGGGTTGCTCAGTACAGTGATAACGCAGCGATACCAGTTATATGTGGCGTCAATAATTCCGGCGATGTATAAGAAAATTCCGGCAGCGAGCAAGGTAGGTTCGTCGATAAGCGCACCGCTGGTAGCGATGATAAGCCCTAGCATCATCAGTGCGAGAACTATGGAATTGTGCTCGATTTTTGCTTGGGTACGCCAGATTGCCGGGAAAAGTAACATAAGCGTACCCATGGAAGCTAACCCAACGAAACCGCCAATATTAAGAATTAGGTGCGCTAAAAGTACGCGTTCTTGCCACGGTGAAGAAAGTTCTGCGGACATGAGTCCACCGCCTAGCGCGCCGATGGGAAGACACGCTGCACTGCACACATAGGCCAGCACACTTGCTTCATAGCGTTGTCCGCGTTTGGCTTGCAGTAATTGGCGGGCAACATAATAGGCATGGAAAGTAAGTGAGGCGCCCACAATAAAAGCACCGGTGCAGGTGATCCACCAATGCCAGGTAACTATTTCTTTGAGCGCTTGACCAGTAATGACAGCAATGATGCCGAAATTAAGAATCCAGAAGCGACGCAGCTGCCAGATGCGGGTATGTTCAGCGAGCGGGGCATGAAGAAACTTCTCGGTGAAATGTTGGCTCCACAGCATAATCGAGTTTGTGAGAATGCCAAGGGTGAAAATATGGATGAGTATCCACCGATAATCGGGTAGTCGCCAATGGAAAAGGCTAACTAAAACTAAGGTCATCATCCAATAGGTGACCGGTTTTGAGGCTTTACGATGCCACGCATGACGTTGAAGGCGAGTTGGGCGAGCGCTGGTGTCTTGGGCATCGAAAGTGCTGGGAGTCATGCTTTTATACGATAATGTTCGCTTTGTTTTAGCGCTAGTATCGTGGAGTTTTTCACGCAGTATGCGTGAGTATGTTTTTCGACGCCGCTAAGAACGCGATAAAAATATAGAGACGCTAAATATAAAAATTTCCCCCGCCATGGTTAAGCGGGGGAAGTGAAGCAAAAGGATTACAAGGATTACTTGGTGGCAGCTTCGTAGCGTGCGGCCACATCATCCCAGTTGAAGACATTCCAGACGGCTTCAACATAATCAGCCTTGACATTCTTGTACTGAAGGTAGAAGGCATGCTCCCACATATCAAGCATGAGCAGTGGGACGATATGTGTCGCAACATTGCCCTGCTGATCGGTAAGCTGCTGGATTACTAGAGTCTTGCCTATGTTGTCATAGCCAAGTACTGCCCAACCAGAGCCTTGCAGGCCAAGAGCGGCAGCGCAGAAGTGATCCTTGAACTGCGCAAAAGAGCCAAAATCACGGGTGATTGCCTCGGCAAGTGCGCCGGTTGGCTCACCGCCGCCCTGTGGGGAAAGGTTCTTCCAGAAAATCGAGTGGTTTGCGTGTCCACCTAGGTTAAAGGCTAGATCTTTAGATAAAGCGGTAACGACGGATGCGATTTCACCGTTTTCCCGAGCAGCGCGTAGTTTCTCTAGGGTTGCGTTAGCACCATTGACATAATTCTGGTGGTGCTTTGAGTGGTGGAGTTCCATGATCTCAGCTGCGATATGTGGTTCCAGTGCATCATATGCATAGTCCAACTCTGGCAGTTCGTACTTAGTCATGTGCATTCCTCTCGTTGTCGGTATGCCCAGTTAATCATGCTGGCTAGTGTATGGGTGTCGTTAGGCTGCATGAGAAGTGGTGGCGGTTGCGGACTGGTATGTGCTTTATGCGCCATAATCCACGTTCTAAGGGCGAGTCTATATGTTAAATACGACACCTCTATGATAGGACAAACTATAAATTTGGCAACATTTGTATGTTTTAATCTTATTAATTTACCCCTGGATAGGTCACTGTACTGCTGTTTTTTAAAACACCCTGGTTAAAAATTTTTTGAAAATAAGAACGTTGTGGGAATAACCCATTACCGCAGCGGTTGATAAAAACATACGCTATCGTGGCTAACCTGCTTTATAGGCACGAAAGGTTAGTGATACGCGTGTGGTAAAGAACGTGGCCTCAAGCGATAAGGAGAAAACTCATGGGATGGATGTTCGGCCCAGCACCGCGACTATTAGCGCCGGAGAAAGCCCTAGCAGGTGGAAATCATCCAGTATTACCGCACCCACGCGCGCATATGGTGTTAGGAACCCCTATTACCGGCCCATGGGAAGAAGGACAGGCGGTTGTTTATATCGGAATCGGTTGTTTTTGGGGTGCCGAGAAAATGTTCTGGGAGACCAAAGGCGTTGTGTCTACCTCGGTTGGTTACGCCGGTGGAGTGACAAAAAATCCTACCTACCGGGAAGTATGTACGGGACGCACGAACCATACTGAGGTTGTGGAAGTTGTTTTTGATCCAAATGTGATTACCCTAGAGGAAATCGTCGTTAAGGCCTTGGAAGCACATGATCCAACCCAGGGGTTCCGACAAGGAAATGATGTGGGCACTCAATATCGTTCCGCATTTTATACCGCCACTGAGCAGGATGCGCGCCGGGTACAAGCCGTGGTCGATCATTATGCACCCCGGTTGCAAGAAGCCGGTTTTGGTCCCATGACTACTGAGGTTGCTGCACTGAGCGAAACGGTTTCCGGACAGTATTATCTTGCCGAGGATGAGCACCAGCAGTATTTACATAAGAATCCTGGTGGTTATTGCCCGCATCACTCCACCGGAGTTGCTTGCGGTTTGCCGCAATAATTAGTGCACCTACTGCATAGCTAAGCCGGCCGCAGGCAATATTTTGCGGCTGGCTTATGGCTTGATATTAGCTGGGAAGGACGTCTGTGGCCTGCGGATAAGAATCCTGTGCGCCCTCTCCGGTAGCGGCAAAAGCACCCACTCGAGCGGCAAAGGTAGCTGCTTCGTCGATAGTCAGTCCTTCATCGAGCTTTGCGACGAAAGCCCCAGTAAACGCATCACCAGCGCCGGTGGTATCAACCGCAGTAACTACCGGGGTCGGGATAAAACGGAAGCCTTGACTATCGGCAACAGCTGCTCCTTGTGCGCCAAGGGTAAGAACGACGGAATGAAAACCAGCAGAAAGTAACGCAGTGCATAAGTCCTCTGGTTTTTCGGATGGGCAATGAACTCCGAGCTGGTTAAGTATCAGGCCAGCTTCATGCTCGTTAGCGATAATTGGATCAGCCTGCAGTAATGCATCGCGATCTACATCAATAACCGGGGCTAGGTTTACCACGACTCGATGCGTGCTTAATTTGATGGCTTCGGCAAAGCCAGAAGCTGGGATTTCACCTTGTAGCAGCACAATATCGGCGTTTTTAATCACTTCAGTATGCTGAGCGACGGCCTGATCGGTCATCGTAGAATTTGCCCCAGGAATAACAATAATCGAGTTTTCACCAGCATTATCGACGGTAATAATGGCTAGTCCGGTGGGTTGTTGCACCTCGACGACATGGCTGAGATCAACGCCAGCTGCCCGAAGGTTTTTTGTTGCTGGTTGTACGTAAGCATCATTTCCGACCGCGCCAACTAAGCTCACCTGTGCACCAAGTAGCGAGGCAGCGACAGCCTGGTTGGCACCTTTGCCGCCAGCGGAGATATATCCGCCAGATCCTAAGAGGGTTTCGCCGGGGTGCGGATGACGTTCAACCTGTGCTTTAAGGTCAGCGTTAATGGAACCAATCACTGTAATCATCTACTTTGTTCCGCCCTTTCGTGTTCTATTTCTGTTAGCTATGCGGGGTATATGCCTATTAGGTTATGGTGGAGAAATAAAAGTAAGTACTGAAGTTTATCCCGGTTAAGTGAACTAGCCGGTGTGTTAATACTTGGTTTGGCAATCACCGTTAGTGAGCTTTCCTTCTAATTTTTTAATGGGAAGAAAGCGAACGTCGAGCGAAGTCCACCTATTCGACGTTTTTTATCTTTAGTAATCAGTATAAAGACATTTCGATCAGGTAGCTCCATTTTAGGCAGCACTAAATTGTGTACGTGTTTAAAATCCTCGTTCGCTTTGTTGTGTTTTTCTGGTTTATCGGGTGACGTGCCAAGTCATATAAATGAGAGTGCAACAAAATTACCTCCCTATATATTTGATTGAGAAGCTAGTACGCGGTGCTCTCATTGAGATAGGGGAAAATATTTCAATATTTATTTTTGCTTGCGGTACTAAGCCTGACGTTGGTTATAGTTGGTTTGATGGGTATGACTGTTCAGGCCACAGAGCTGGCACACCCTTTTTCTTTTTAGGCTCAACAATGAGAAAAGCTCACATATTCAAGTATTTCGATGGAACTATGGTGACTGGTGTCGCAGCGGTTGCAACCTCGGGAATTATTGGTGCTACTGGAACGAAGTATTAGCTGATGGTTAGACAAAAACGAGAACAATTGAGTAGACCTCAGATTATTTCTGCGAGTGCGACTTTGCTTGCTACTGGTGTTACCTGGACTGTTGTAATCCTTTACCGAATGAATGTGAAATCCATAGATGGTGAATGGGGAAATGTGGTACTGGCTTCTTTGGGGCTAGGCTTTGTTTTTCTGCCTTATGTGCCGGCGTCAAGCAGCAGAGGAGATTAGTTTCTTTCGTGGTTTTAGGTATATTGGCGAGTCTTTTCTTGCTGATTGCATTGGCGTATTATTCGCATGCTCTTTAAGTAGTACGATTTTCATCGTTAGTTGGGCTACGTAGTGCAGTACTGACTAGGCCGCAGATTTTAACCCTGCACTGGGATTGTTTCGCCAATTTCTAGCGTGGTGGGGGTTAAGATTCGTGACTCGGAAATTACTAAGCCATTAATGAGCTCCATGATGAGTTTAACTGCTTGTTTGGACATAGTTTCAACGTCTTGGCTAATAACGGTTAATGGCCTGGGTTGAATACTAAAGATGAGGAAATTATCGAATCCGACAAGCGCAATTTCTTCACCTGGGATCATTCCTAGCTGGTAAAAAGCGCGAATAGCACCGGCAGTACTTATAGAATCGCCGGCAATAATGCTTTTAGCGCCTTTTTTAATAAGTTCTTCGGCTCCATTCTCGCCGGAAGCAAGATCAAAGATATCGTAGATAATAAGATCATCGCTGATCTGGGCTTTTTTGGCGGCATGTTGAAATGCCTTGGTACGCTGCTGGCTCGTGGAGGTGTTTTGTACTCCGGTAAGAAAACCAATCGGGGTGCATTGTGCGTCGATAAGCCTATGTACGGCTTCGGTTATAGCGGGGGTGGAATCTGAGACGACACTTGGGATAGTGCTGTCTTTGATTTCGCGGTCGATACAAACAATAGGAATATGTTGCTCAACAACAGCTGTTAAGGCTTCTTGGCTGTCATTGTGTGGAACAATGATCATTCCGTCGACTTGCTGGGCAATGAATGCATTAATTGCTTCGTTGAGTTGGTTCGGATTTTCGTTGGTAATCGAGATGATGGTGATAAAGCCAGCTTGACGACCCAAATTCTGAATAGTGGTTGCCATCTGTCCGAAATAAGGATTTTGTAGGTTCGGTAGGGCTACTCCGATCGTGTTGGTCCGAGAATTTTTTAGTGCACGAGCCTGCGCATTTGGTCGATATTTAAGTTTGGCCGCGGCTTCTTGAACCTGCCTGCGGGTACTCTCGGCGATAATTGGATTATTAGATAGCGCACGCGAAGCCGTAGATATTGATACACCAGCAGCATGAGCAACATCCTTGAGGGTTGCTTTTCTACGGATAGGGAAGTGCGTCATGAATTTTCTTTCTAAGTTGTGGTCTTGTGCAGTGCTGGCTTAATAATTTGGTTTCCAAATGGAAGGTTGCCGTGCTGTAGGTAGACATAGTGAATGTGCGCCCGAGGGGTACGCACATTGTGGGGGATTTCCATAGATATCTTGCTTAATCTATGTGATAGAGAGCACTTAGATAGATATTTGCTATGAAAATCGTAACCGTCGATTATTATACGGGTTACATATGGTTGGTATTGCCATTAAGGGGGATTAGACGATTTTAATAGGACTTTCACAGCCAACTTTATAAAACCGACTTTATAAAATTTTTCTCACGCCAGCTATGGCAGATGAGCATTACTTTTATGAAGATCTAATTATTAGTTTTGCTACATTATGTGGAAAATATCTCAATTCGGATTCAAACGGGCGCAAACACACAAAATCGGTCATAATGATTGAGAAGGCGTCGAGTGCAGAACTCATGATTGTCTCGACGCAGGCATTGAAATGCAGCTATAGCAAGTTATGCCGGGCTGGTCGGCAGGAAGGTAATCATGAAGAAAAACGTCGGAAATAAAGTCGTCCTTATTGGTGCTGGTGACGTCGGAGTTGCTTACGCTTATGCTTTGGTAAACCAGGGCACTGCAGACCACCTAGCCATTATTGATATCGATGAAAAGAAGCTAGAAGGCAACGTTAAAGACCTTAACCATGGTGTTGTCTGGTCCGGACATCGCACCACCGTTACCAAGGGAAGCTATGCCGATTGCGCTGATGCATCGATGGTTGTGATCTGTGCCGGTGCTGCTCAGAAGCCAGGCGAGACGCGCTTGCAACTGGTGGGTAAGAATATGGGCATTATGAAATCCATCGTCGATGAGGTCATGGCTAATGGTTTCGACGGAATTTTCCTTATTGCATCCAACCCAGTAGATATTCTTACCTACGCAGTATGGCAGTACTCCGGCTTGGACTGGCACCGTGTTATTGGATCCGGCACCGTTTTGGATTCGGCACGCTTCCGCTATATGCTCGGCGAGCGCTACCAAGTGAATCCATCTTCGATTCACGCTTATATTATCGGTGAGCACGGCGATACTGAGCTACCAGTGCTGTCCTCAGCGACCATTGCTGGTGTGTCTATGCGCAAGCAGTTGGAGAAGAACCCAGGCCTGGAAGCAGAACTAGAGAAGATCTTCGAAGAAACCCGCGACGCCGCTTACAACATTATTGAGGCCAAGGGATCAACTTCCTACGGTATCGGCATGGGGCTTGCTCGCATTACAAAAGCGGTTTTGCATAATCAGGATGTTGCTTTGCCATGCTCCGCATTGTTGGAAGGACAATATGGCCAGGAAAACATTTACATTGGTACCCCAGCTGTGATTAATGGTGGTGGAATCGAGCGCGTTGTTGAACTTGAACTTACCGATCATGAGCGGGAGCGTTTCACCCACTCAGCTGATACCTTGCGCTCAATCCAGGAAGAATTCTTCCCAGCTAAGTAAAATATGGGTTAAGTTCAAGGCTTAGTCTGGTATAGCTTTGGGCTGTTATAACTTTGGTGCGACTAGTCGTTAATAACGATTTTCATGTGCAGCAGCATTGATTTCACGATCATGCTGCTGCATTTTTTGTCTGTAGGGGTGTGGTGTAGTTGTAGCTGGGTGCGTTATGAGTGGAAAATGAGAACAGCAGATTCAAACACAGATTAAAACATATCGCGCTAGGCGAAATATAAAGGGGAACTGATGGAGATTATCGCGCATCGGGGTTTTAATGGGCGCTTTCCAGAAATGAGCGAGTTGGCTTATGAAAAATCCCTGGAACTACCTATTCATGGCGTCGAGTGCGATGTGCGGCTAAGTAAAAATGGCGAACTAGTTTGTGTCCATGATGCACATTTCTTAAGGGTAGCAGGTGATCCACGACGAGTTTCTACCTTGACTATGTCCGAAATCCGGCACATTCCGATTGAGTTTGAGGGACTGACAAGTTATTCAGTCTCACTTGATGACCTGCTTGATCTGGTGTTACCCACTGGTAAACACCTCTATATTGAAACAAAACACCCAGTCGCTGAGGGACGCATGGTAGAAGAAGCTGTTGCGCTGTGCTTAGAGCGGCATGGTTTGCTTCACGACGAGCGCATTCACCTGATTTCTTTTTCCCATTTAGCTATGCGACGGGCGCGAAAACTTATGCCGGATATAGATCGCTACTATCTTCGCCGTGATTGGGAACAACGAGTAAATCCACGCGATATACAACTGAGCAGGCCAACTGGACTGGGACTATCTGTAGAACGTGCCCGTCGGCACGTAGAATTAGTAGGTGCGCAGGGACTAAAAACCTACGTGTGGACGGCTAATACAATCGAGGAGCTACATTTCTGCTATACCGCAGGAGTAGATTATGTAGCCACGGATTTTCCTGATCGTGGACTCGAGGTAGTTGCTAGCCTTTCTTTATGATGCGGTAGATTAATTGCATGGCTAAGAAGAAAAAGAAGAACGAACAGCTGCCTGAGGGCATGAGCCGTCGTCAGGCAAAACTTGCTGCACGCGCTGCAGAGCGAGCTGCTTTAGAGCGAGATCCGCGCCCATATGGTGAGTTTTCCTTTGAAACGGAACTCATTGCGATGCAGGAATTCGTTCCTTCTGCATTAGCAAAAGTTGAAGTAAAAGACATTGACCGCGAGGTCTTTTTAGTAACTGTGCTTCCCGGTGGTGCAGCAGCAGTTGTTCGTGAAGAATCTGCAGGTGGGGAAGCCTTGGTAGCGTTGCAAACGCGTAATCGCACTCATAATCCTGGCCGTGATTTGGCATATGCATTGAATTGGGTAAAAACTGCGAAACCAGGTGACACACTCGAGGTTGGTATTGCTGATGGTAGCCAGCCGGCGCTTTCCGATGTGCTGGTAGCTAAGCAGGATTTTGAAGTTGTCAGCCATGATGATTTCAATTGGTGGATTCCAGAAGGCACCGCTTTGAATCCCATGCATGCCCAGGCGGTACAAGCTGCCAATGATTCCATTATTCCTTCGCGCAAGATTGATAGTGCAGTTGCTGGCTCGGTGTACTGGGTTTGCCCTGGTGATAAAGCCCATATTCGCTGGGTACGAGATGAAGCCGAAGAGAAGCTACTGCGAGCATTGGCACGTATTGCTGCACGCGGTGAGCTGAAACTGGGTGAAGAAACCAAGTTCGCTGGTGCATTCCGGGCACATGGGGTTACCGTTCCAGTGTGGGATCTCGATCCGCAGCGTGCGTTTGATAGCTACAGCGATGATCTTCTGGCATTGGATAAGAAGATTAATGCTGAGTTGGATAATGAGGAACCATTAACGACCCAAGAACGTAAGCAATTAGAAAATATTAAATCTCGTCAGGTAACTATTCGCTAGTTACTCGGATAGAGCGCGGCGAGCGCTATGAGATTTTTACCTCGACTAAACAGGTTTGTTCTGTTTTATAGTCGAGGTTTTTCTTTTTTGAATAACTAGCAAGTGAAGTAGGAGATATATACAGACGGTTCTGGGGAGCATTATTCGGTTTCTATCATGCAATAGGCTTATAGTGTGGGGACAGAAAACTGCTCTTGTACTCGGTAATAAGGCGCTACGTCTTTTTATCCGGCGGTTTTATACAACACGGTAGGGCAGAAATAATTTTTATGAGATATGGAGGGCACTATGGTTGGTTTTTTGGATACTCTAGGTTCCCTCATTTGGTCACCAGCGCTTATTTTCTTGTGTCTAGGTGCAGGGTTGTATTTCACTGTTGTGACTGGGTTCTTACAAATCCGATGTTTGCCAGATATGCTGCGTCAATTGCGAAATGGCGATAAGTCGGAAAATGGCATTTCTTCTTTTCAAGCATTAATGTTGGCACTAGCTGGACGTGTGGGAGTAGGCAATATTGCTGGTGTCGCTACAGCTATTGCTTTTGGTGGTCCCGGAGCAGTGTTCTGGATGTGGGTTGTTGCTGGTTTGGGAGCTGCAACTAGTTTTATTGAGTGCACTCTGGCGCAGATATACAAAGAACATGATCGTGATAGCGGTGAGTATCGAGGTGGGCCAGCCTTCTATATCGAAAAAGCATATCAGCACACTAAGGCTGCTCCAGTGATGGTGATTTACGCGGTAGTTTTTGCTATTGCCATGATTATTGCTACCAGTTACTTTCTTCCGGGAATTCAAGCGAACGGAATTGCAGCAGCGCTGAGTAACGCCTGGGGTGTAGATACCCGGATCACAGCACTATGTATTGCGGTGGTGCTATTGACGATTATTATCGGCGGTATTAAACGTATTGCTACCTTCGCCGAATATATCGTTCCATTTATGGCCGGTGTATATATCTTGATTTCGGTCGTAGTTATGCTGCTTCATTTTAACCAAATCGACGATGTGTTCTTATTAATCTTCCGTTCAGCATTTAACCTTGAATCTACTTTTGCCGGATTACTAGGTGCTGCAATCATGTGGGGAGTCAAGCGTGGCATTTACTCCAATGAGGCAGGACAAGGAACTGGTCCTCACCATGGCGCAGCTGCAGAGGTATCCCATCCTGCACAACAAGGTTTTGTCCAAGCTTTTTCGGTATACGTAGATACGCTTTTTGTGTGCTCGGCAACAGCATTCATCATTATCTCTACCGATATGTATAAAGTTTTTTCTGGAGAAACGGAGGCTGGTGCAGTTATCTACTCGGGTTCTTTAGCCGATGGAATAGCGGTGGGACCAGGGTTTGTTCAGGCCGGACTTGACTCTTTAATCTCCGGGGTAGGAGCAAGCTTTGTTGCTATTGCCATTGCTTTCTTTGCTTTTACCACGATCCTGGCTTACTACTATCTTGCCGAGGTCAATGCAGCCTATCTCAATCGGTGGGTAAAAAATAAGACAGCCCGACGGGCAATTATTTGGCTTTTACGGACAGTGGTAGTTCTTTCAGTAGTTATTGGCGCGATTACTACTCCAGGTACTGCGTGGGCGCTAGGTGATATTGGTGCCGGGACAACCGCATGGCTTAATATCATCGCCATTTTGATTATCCAGACACCAGCATTAAAAACCTTCCGCGATTATCAACGCCAACGCAAACAAGGACAAGAGCCAGTTTTTGATCCAGAGCGTCTGGGAATCAAAAACGCTGATTTTTGGGTGGAGCGTAATCGACAGAAAACACATCAAACCCTATAAAAAGGGCTAATACTAACTTAACCCCTGGAAGAGAGCTTGGGCGGCAGGTTCATCCCACAGCACCACATTTCCGACATCATAATCGGCAAAGCCGGCATAAGGAACGGTCTCAGTGGTCAGGCCGCCGCGCATAGCTAAAGCAACCCGCAGTAGATGCCAAATATGGTCTTTTTCGTCTACCGTAAAACTATTAGCAACCGTATTAATCGTGGGAATAATACGGAAAGGATTAGCTAGCGTGCCAGTTGAAGTGAGCTTAGCAACTAATGCAGCAAAGAATTCACGCTGACGTTGTACTCGATCAAGATCGCCTAGCGCAGTAGCTCGGGTACGCACATATCCTAGTGCAGTGGGACCATCAACAGTTTGGCAACCTGCTTGAATATTGAGGTTAGCTAGTGGATCATTAATCGGTTCTGCAGGACAAATCTCAATTCCACCGATTGCATCGACAGTGTGTGCAAGTCCACCCATGCCGATCTCTGCATAATGATCAATGCGTAACCCAGTAGCTTCTTCTACAGTTTGCATTAAGAGTGGTGCACCACCAAAAGTAAAGGCAGCATTGATCTTATTCATGCCGTAACCTGGGATATTCACATAAGAATCTCGCGGTAAAGAAATAAGCGTTGCTTCGCCAGCTTTACTCAGATGCAGCACCATAATGGTATCGGTTCGCATAGAACCGAGATCCCCACCGGTACCTAAAATCTGGACTTCCTCCTCGCTTAACCCCGCACGAGAATCTGAACCTACTAAAAGCCAGTTGGTTCCGGCAGTATTAGCTACCTGGGTAGCTGGTTTAGCGGAAGTGCGATTAAGTTTTGAATCAAGCCAGAAGGTTGTCGCAAGTGATAGCACCACAATTATTGCTAGCAACCAGGTAAAAATTGATAAGCAGCCGGAGGCGCGGAAATTCTTTTTCTTTCGACGAGGCTGAGCAGGTGCAGCATAGGCATTATGCGGTAATACTTTTTGTCTAGATTGTGGTGCAGCTGGGCTAGCATAGCTGCTGCGGCTGCGCTGCTGTGTCGGAGGAATATACTGACGCGGTTGTTGTGCAGGACGTGATTGTTGACTAACGCGAGGTTGCTGTGCAGCAAAGCCGTCGAAACGCGTTGGCTGACTATTGTACCTAGTGGGAGGCGGATCATTATGCTGCACCTGATGCGGTGGCTGAGTACGTTGCCCATTGCGTCGGGGTGGGCGCTGAGTCGTGGGGCGTCGCCTGACAGGACGTCCAAAACGATCAAGGATCGGTTTTCCGTCGGCACCGAGGACGTACTCATCCCGAAAAGATGGTTGCTCTGTACCCACCGCGTTCCTCCCGGTCATTGCGAAAAAAGTTAATGAAAAATTAATACTGTTACCAGTGTTACCTTACCCTGCTTGGGAATTAAAACACATTAATATATCCCGCTCAGCAGCGTGAGACGTGTATGTAGATGGGATTAAATCCCAAGGAAACTGAGATTTCCATCTAAGAGCGCATAACCGATAAAAGCGACAACATCGATAGCTAAATGCCCAATAATAAGTGGCCAGATGCGTCCTGTTTTATAGAAGAAGAAGCCAAAGATTAATCCCATAATGAGATTTCCCAAACCGGCAGATGCCCCCTGATAAAGATGATAGGAACCACGCAGAATAGCGGAGTACATAATAGCTACCGGCACAGAATTACCCAGTTGACGCAGCCGGGTAATAAACCACATAACGACTACTACTTCTTCGGCAAAAGCATTAGCAGCAGACCATAATAAAATGACTGGAATTTCCCACCATAAATGATCAAAAGTGGTTGGAATTACTTGCTTTGACCAACCAAATTTTATTGCTGCGACATATAACAACAATCCGGGGAAGCCAATAAGCGCAGCTAATGCGCCTCCCTGCAGGAGATCTTTAGCTGCAAAAAAGCGAAGAATTGGTGCCAGCAAGTGATGCGAAGATTCTTCTTTGCTCACAGAGTTTTTTGTTGTGAATAAAAGTGGTGCGGACAGCAAATAAAGTGCTAAGAATCCCCAACCAAAAAGTACTGCTGCACTGGATAATTGCAAGGCAAGATCAATCCACGAATGATCTGCTTGGGAAGTAGTAATAGCAACCGATTGCTCATTGATTGGTTGTGGCGATAGCAAGGCATCGATGAGTCGGAAGAGGCTGCGCAACCCAGAAATGCCAAAAGTAATGGTCAAAACAATTGCTATTTCGCACAGCAGTCGATTCCGTGTTGAACCAGGAGGGAAGAGAAAAGTAGAAGACATAATGTTTGATAGTCGAAAATAAGGCTTAAGTTTAATAAAAAATAATAACCTTATTAATCGCAGTACTGTTATGTGTTGCGTGAGGGGGTGAGTAATTGCTGTGCTAGTCCAAAAAGCTCGGCACCACTAACTCGCAAACTGCCTAAATGCACGCTGATTGGGTAGCCATTAGTAGTAGGCAGCGGAAGCGAAAGTGCTGCTCCACCAGACATATTGAACATAGTTGCCCATGGTGTCCATTGAGTTTGAGCATAAAAATCTTCTTCGGGGGCGAGTTGAGAAAAATAGCCTAGTGGTGGGGGAGTAAAGGCAAGCGTAGGAGTAAGCACAACATCGCATTCCCACGCGCTGAGTAACTGCTTTTTAACGCTCATAAATTCAGTTATTGCCTCATTACGACGGGATTCGCTAATACTATGTCCACGCTCACGTAACCAGTGCACCAGGGGTGATGCTTCACCAGTGATCTGAGTAGAACGCAAACATAAAATATCTTTAAAAGCTTCAATAGGCTGGTTGCCGTAGGGGCGCGATAGGGTAGCCACGCTGTGCCCATATGCGGAAAGTTTACTTGCTGCTTGATCTACAGCAGCTAACATGGACTCTTCTACAGTCACTTCTGCATGAACGGGTTGAGTAAGTACACCAATTTTTAGTGTTCGTTTGCGTGGTGTGATTCGGGAGAGAAAAGCAGCATCATCTAGCGTGGCAGTAAGAAAGCCTTGCGAAACTGGAACTGCTTGGTAGGTGTTATGTGCTGGTTTAAACCCAATAAGACCAGTACAGGCGGCAGGAATACGGATCGATCCGCCACCGTCGGAACCGTGAGCAGCGCGAACAAATCCACGCGCAACAGCGACCGCAGCCCCACCAGAACTACCACCCGGCGTACACCCCGGTAACAATGGATTGACTGGGTGAGCTAAACCGACCGGTTCGGTATAGGCACTCAGTCCAAATTCAGGAGCCAAAGTTTTTGCGCCAATGATTGCACCTCGGGCAATGTAGTTTTGAATAAATTTTTCGGTGTCTATTGCCTGATATGTGCGTTGCACATTACCAAGAGTCGTGGGATAGCCAGCAACATCTGAGAGATCTTTCGCTGGAATGATCCAGCCTAATAAGTCCTGCTGAGGCCGTGATTGTGCAAATGCTTTGTCAGCCTCTTCGTGCGCAGCTGCCGCATCAAAGTACGCGAATCCGTGAATACTGGCATCATTGTTAGCAACAATATCAGCGAGGGCATCGATTCGACTGTGAAGCATAGTAAGCGCATCGGACATGAAATAAGCGTACCGCTAAGCTAGAGGCTATGAGTGTCGTCGTTGCATATTTAGGCCCAGAAGGAACTTTTACTGAGGCTGCAATGCAGAAGTTTATTCACCGAGGTAGCTTTGGAGACAAAGATATCCAGGCACTACCGTTAAAAACTCCCTATGAAGCCATTGAAACAGTACGTCAGGGCACTGCAGATTTTGCGTGTGTGGCGATTGAAAATTCCGTGGACGGTTTTGTCACCCCGGCTTATGATGCGCTCGCTGCCGGATGTGGAGTACAAATCTATGACGAGCTTGATTTACCAATTGCTTTTACAGTGATGAAATCTCCAGGGAAACCCATAGGAGAAAATCCGGTCGTAACTACACATCCGGTGGCTCATCAACAAGTGAAAAAATGGTTACGCGATAATATTGGCAGCTATGAATTTTCTCCAGCACCTTCGAATGCGCAGGCTGCTATTGAGGTTGCGCAGGGGCGAGCAGATATTGCTGCCGCACCACGGTTAGCTGCGCACAAGTATGGTTTGGAAATTATCGAAGACCAAGTAGCAGATGTAGTAGGAGCAAGAACTCGTTTTGTTGTAGTCTCCACAGCTGGGCGGCCTGCGCCGCGTAGTGGTACAGATCGCACTGCAGTAGTTTTTATTTTGCCTAATAAACCTGGTTCACTGGTGTCAGCTCTTAATGAGTTTTCTTTACGTGGGGTGGATTTAAGCCGAATCGAATCGCGACCTATTGCGCAAGGTTTAGGTGACTACCGATTCCATGTGGAATTTAATGGGCATATTGATGATCTACCGGTAGCAGAAGCATTACGTGCGTTGTATATGCACTGTGAACAGGTACATTTTTTAGGTTCCTGGCCAGCAGATAATGCCAATGCACGCGAAAAAGAACTTGAGCGAGATGACTATCGATTACAGCAAGCCGATAGGTGGGTTCGCAGTATTCGAGAAGGAAAACCAGATAGCGAGAAAGACCGGTAACCCATGGGAAGAATCATTTTATTAAGACACGGACGCACCTTGGCAAATGCGGCGCATATTTTAGATACGCGCCCGCCAGGAGCCGAGCTTAGCGTCATTGGTAGGCAGCAAGCCCATGCAGCGGGTCAAGAGTTAGCTGATCTTGGAATAAATCTTGGTGGGATTCTTTGCTCTGTTGCACTCCGGGCGCAACAAACCGCAGTGGCAGTTGCACAATCATATACCCAAGCCCGTGGGTTGGATCTTACCGTGGAAGTAACACCCGGAATCCATGAGATTTTTGCTGGTGATTATGAAGCATCTGCTAGCGAGGAAGCACATGAGCAGTACCTCAAAGCATTGTATGGTTGGATGCATCGACAACCAGATACCGCAATGCCCGGTGGAGAATCAGCGACGCAAGTGCTTGAGCGTTTTCAACCAGTACTCGATACTCTTGCTAGTCGGATAATGGAAACCGACCAGGACTATCTTGTTGTTACCCATGGCGCTGCGATGCGGATTGCAGGTTACTATTCTTCTGATGTACCAGATGAAGTTGTTCGTACTGTATATATGCAGAATTGTGGAATGATTATTTTAGAACCACAGGATTATTTTGGTACCTGGCATTGCTTGCAATGGGCTAACGAAAAGCTAGGTTAATCGTCGAAAAGCTTAGTGAAGAGATTTACCCATAACCGAGTCTATGGAGATCATCTTCGTCTAGGCCAAAGTAATGCCCGATTTCATGCATGACCGTAATGCGGGTCTGCTCAACTAGTTCTTCTTCGGTATAACAATAGGCCTTGAGCGCTTCTCGATAAATTGTGATGGTATCAGGTAAAAAACCGGTGTGATCAAAAGTGCGTTGTGGCAGTGCTACACCGGTATAAAGCCCAAGAATACTAGGTCTTTCTGGGTGGTATTCTTCAATGAGTACCGCGAGATTACGGACATGCTTGGTCATTGATTCCGGAATCTCGCTGAGTGCCTGATCGACGAGTTCCTCAAAGCGTTCATTGCTGATTTCAACCATTTTCTGCCGCCGGTGCTAAGGAAGCTAACGCTTCTGGATTAACAATGGGGGCTCGCTCTGGTAAAGACTCTGGAGCCTGACCATTAATAGTAAAACCAGTTTTTGCACTACCGCTTAAAACCGCAAACCCTTTTTCTGGCGTAGCTTTAGTTAACGCACAGTTCACACTATGCGAACCACCTGACCAGGAATTAGAATTTAGCGTAGTCCAGAATGGTTGCAGGGTGGAGTAATACAAAGCATCATCACTGCCTAAATAATCAAGGGCAGCTTGAGTGCACACGCTTTGTAAATGTGCATCTTGTTCCTCAATATTAGGGATACGATCTGGAAAAGCAGGTTGAAGATCAACCACCGAAGTTATTTCCAAATGATGGTCTTGGGCACAATCAACAATGTGCGTAGCACTTGCTGCATCAACAAAAAGACATTGCCCAGCAGCAAAAGTTCGGGCTTGATCCTGATTCGCAGCATTACCGGTAGTCATAATTACTGTGCCGTTATCATCGGTTGCTTGTACCCCACATAAAAGAGTGCGATCACCAGCAGCCCATTCCGTCTCCGGTGGCAAAATAGAAGCCACCGAATAACGTCCTAGTGGATCAAAGGTTCCGCCAAGATAAGAAATTGTTGAGTTATAACAGAGCTCTTCACGTAATTGAGCTTGACGAGTTAAATTCGGCATGCTTGCATCAGAACCAAATTCAGAAGAAGGATAGGCACTTAAATCTTCCCGGGAAGAAATTTCAAAGCGATGCTCGCCGGCACAATCCGTTTGCTCAAAATTAGAAATGACACCATCAGTGCTTTCCCATGTCAAACAAGATCCGGTATCTGCGGTGGTGAAAGTAGCAGGATTAACTTGCTTCGTGTTTGAGCTACTAGAGGAATTTGACGGGCGGATAGTATCAGATGTTGTACCCCAGTTATAGCTGCCTAGTCCCACAGATACGGTGAGTGCTGCAATAAGCATCGTGCGGGTGGCTAGTGCGGAACGCCAAAAATTACTCATAGTGCCTCCAATCATGCCACTATCACCAAAAACAGACTAGTTTTTTAGCTCTTAGCAGTTAGTATTGCTGGCGAGTTACTATCGAATGTAGAGCATAGCGATCTGGTCGATATAAAGAAACACACAGCTCAATGGGGTGTTCATTCGAGATTGATAAACGAGTCACCATTAATAACGGTTCTTTGGGTTGGATATTAAGAATTTCTGCATCTATTTTTGACGCAGCGATAGCCGTAACGGTTTGATCCGCACGAGTAATGGGCATGAGATAGCGTTGAGCAAGAATCGCGTATACGGATTTATATACGTCGTTTTCAAGAAGATCTGGCGCAAAACGATCATTGTACCAGGCGTCATCAATGCATAATGGTTCACCATTGCCAAGACGTAGTCGTCGTAGGTGAGTATGCTGCGAATGTGGGGCGGCATGGAAGAAATCTAATACTCGGTGATCTGGTACATCCCAGGCAGAAGCTAAAATTTTTGATGTTGCCCTAATATTTTGCCGCTGCATCTCTTCGCTGAAACTAGATAATCTTGTATGGGTAACCATGGGCGTATGCGTGACAAAAGTGCCTTTTCCTCGTGCCCGGCGAAGATGCCCGGAAGCAACAAGATCACCAATTGCACGCCGAACCGTAATACGACTTACCCCGTAGGTTTCTTCAAGAGCTCGTTCTCCTGGCAGCATATCACCAGGGTTGAGTTCATTTTGGCACAGGTCAAGAAGTATTTCCCTGAGTTGAGCATGTTTTGGAATGCGCTTCCCACCAGTCAGGGTCTGGGTGGGTGACTCCTGAATAGTCTTGGACATACTTCTCATAGTAGTGCCAGTGGTTATTACCAGTCATTAAAACGGAATAATTCGGATAATTTTTCCAAAATTTCATAAGCCTCTTGTCTACTGGGTATAAACACAACGTATGCCGCTTTTCGACGGAAAATGTTTGCACGATCGATGGGTGTCTTAGAGTAGTAAATAGGGTGGTGCGTATTAAGTGACATGTGATGTTTTAAAGTGATCAGATGAAAAGATGAGACAGGGTAAACTACTACGCATGATTGATCTTAAGTTTTTGCGGGAAAACCCAGAAGTAGTGCGCGAGTCTCAATTGACTCGTGGTGAAAACCCAGAATTAGTTGATCAACTAATTATTGCCGATGAAAAGCGTCGCGAGTCAATCAAAATTGCAGATGAACTTCGCGCTGAGCAAAAAGCCTTTGGCAAGAAGATTGGTCAGGCTAGCCCAGAAGAGCGCCCGGCACTTTTAGAAGGATCAGATGAACTCAAAGCAAAAGTAAAAAATGCTGAGACTGAACAGGCCGCTGCTGAAGCCGCAGTGAACCAATTGCAAATGCAGCTCAACAATATTGTTGAGGGTGCCCCTGCCGGTGGCGAGGACGATTTTGTTGTTTTAGAGCACGTTGGTGAAATAACGAAATTTGATTTTGAACCTAAAGATCACCTGGAGTTAGGTGAATCTTTAGGTCTTATTGATGTCCAACGTGGGACGAAGGTTTCCGGTGCACGTTTTTATTACCTCACGGGAGATGGCGCATTCTTACAATTAGGAATGCTGACTTTAGCTGCACAAAAAGCACGTGCTGCTGGATTTGAACTAATGATTCCGCCAGTATTGGTGCGGCCAGAGATTATGCAGGGAACAGGTTTCTTAGGAGCACATGCCGAAGAAGTTTATTACCTAGAACGTGATGATCTCTATCTAGTCGGTACTTCTGAGGTGGCGTTAGCGGGTTATCACCGTGATGAGATTATTGATCTTTCAGCAGGTCCAAAGAAATATGCTGGGTGGTCATCATGTTTCCGTCGTGAAGCTGGCTCCTATGGCAAAGATACCCGTGGCATTTTGCGAGTACACCAATTCGATAAGCTGGAGATGTTTGTTTATTGCAAACCAGAAGAAGCAGCGGCCCAGCATCAAGCACTATTGAATATGGAACGTGACATGCTTTCAGCGATTGAGGTGCCATATCGCATTATCGACGTTGCTGGTGGTGACCTTGGTTCTTCGGCAGCTCGTAAGTTTGATACCGAAGCATGGGTACCAACCCAAAACACTTTCCGTGAGCTGACCTCCACCTCGAACTGCACGACATTCCAAGCTCGACGTTTGCAGACTCGTTACCGCGATGAACAAGGTAAACCACAAATTGCTGCTACCTTGAACGGCACCTTGGCAACAACTCGTTGGTTGGTTGCTATTTTAGAAAACAACCAACAAGCCGATGGGTCAGTTGTTGTACCAGAGGCATTGCGTCCTTTCGTCGGTAAGGAAGTTCTAGAACCTAAGAAATAGGTTTTAATAGATTCCCCCAGGTAGCGCTTTAATCAAGTTTTACCTGGGATCACAAGATGATGGGATTGTCTTACGTAGTCAGTAAAACGCGCGCTACAACGCATATAAAGACAAGACAAAAAATAGCGCGCGTAGATAGAAGGAAGTAAGACAAATATATGTCCTCGCCTCGTCCCGGTTGGGAAAAAAGATCAATTTTCTATGTGCCGACAACCCTAGACCGCGTTCCAGATCATAGCGTTGAATCCACAGAATGGTTTTATAACTCTTTTGTGATTGGTCTCGTCAAACTTATGATGCGTGGGCAAGGTTTAAAAATTAACCTTGAAGGCGCAGAAAACATTCCACTCGACGGTCCAGCATTACTTGCAGCTAACCACACTGGTTATTTTGATTTCATTTACGCTGGTGCGATGCCTCATGTGCGTGGTCGACGTCTAGTGCGGTTTATGGCTAAAAAAGAAATTTTTGATATTCCCATTGTCGGAAAACTAGTACGAATGATGAACCATATTGCAGTGGATCGTTCAGCGGGGGCAAGTTCTTTAGTCGAAGCAGTGAAAAGCTTAACTGACGGTAACCTAGTGGGTATTTTTCCCGAAGGAACTATCAGTATGAGTTTTGAAGTGAAAGAACTAAAAACTGGTGCCGCTCGGATTGCCCAAGAAGCACAAGTTCCCTTGATACCTATTGCAATTTGGGGCTCGCAGCGCGTATGGACAAAAGCGCTGCCCAAACACATTGGCCGTAATCATTATCCGTTATGGATTCGCGTCGGTAAGCCAGTATCTACTGAAGGAACTCCAGAAGAAGTAACCAAGCGTCTACGTGAAACTATGGTTAATTTGCTTGATGAAGTACGTATTACCTATGACCAAGAATATGGACCTTTTGAAGATGGCCTTTTTTGGCGTCCTGTGTCCATGGGCGGTAGTGCACCTACTCCAGAAGAAGCTTCATTAATAGAGCAAGAAATTCGACAACGTAGTAATGCGCGTAAAGCCGAAAAGAAACAAAAAAGCTTAAAAACTAAAGTAAGTGCTTTATTTACTCGCTTTTTACCTCGTCGTTAAAAGTTAAAGGAAACCGATCCTGCTATGAGATTTGTTGCAGCCATTGATCAGGGAACTACTAGTACCCGGTGCATCATTTACGACCAGCAGGGTAAACGTATAGGCATAGGCCAGTGTGAACATCGACAAATATTTCCACAAAAAGGCTGGGTGGAACATGATCCAGAAGAAATTTGGCGTAACACTCGGCGCGCGGTAAGCGAGGCACTGGCCAATGCTGATTTATCTCCGCTAGATATTGCGGCATTAGGAATTACTAACCAGCGAGAAACCACCGTTGTGTGGGATAAGAAAACTGGCATCCCGGTATATAACGCGATTGTTTGGCAAGATACGCGAACAACAGATATTTGCACAGAACTCATTGGTGACCAAGGCGCTGATCAGTGGCTTAATAAAACTGGTTTACTTATTAATTCTTATCCAGCCGGCCCAAAAGTAACATGGATTTTAGACAACGTTGCTGGTGCACGACAGCGTGCAGAAAACGGTGAACTACTTTTTGGAACCATTGATACCTGGTTGTTATGGAATTTCACTGGCGGAGCACACGGTAATAATGGTGTTCCAGCTGTGCATGCAACGGATGGTACAAATGCCTCTCGTACTTTACTCATGGATTTGCGCACCTTGCAGTGGGATCCAGAATTATGCGCGGCGATGCGGATTCCTATGTCCATGCTGCCGGAAATAAAACCGTCGGTGGGACTTTTTGGCAAGGTTCGTAGTCATAGTTATTTAAGTGACGTCGAGATTCACGCTATCCTAGGAGATCAACAATCGGCACTTTTTGGTCAAGGATGTTTTACACCCGGTGATGCAAAAAATACCTATGGCACTGGATTATTTCTATTACTCAATACCGGCACTGAAATTCGAGTGAGCACTCACGGCTTGCTTACTACTGTGGCCTACCAAATTGGTAATGAAAAACCAGTGTATGCATTGGAAGGCTCTGTCGCTGTCGGTGGTTCCCTGGTTCATTGGCTAAGAGATAACCTTGGCATGATTTCTTCTTCTGCCGAGATCGAAGAACTCGCAGAACAAGTACCAGATAATGGTGGAGTTTATATTGTGCCAGCGTTTTCAGGACTTTTCGCCCCCTATTGGATACCCGAGGCGCGCGGAGCTATCGTGGGGCTTACCCGATTTGCTAATAAAAACCATTTTGCACGTGCCGTTCTAGAAGCTACAGCGTTTCAAACCAGAGAGCTTGTCGACGCAATGGTGGCAGATTCCCAGATGCCACTGACTGCATTACGCGTCGATGGTGGCATGACAAAAAATAATTTACTCATGCAATTTCAAGCTGACATTTTAGGAGTACCCGTTCAGCGCAGTGCCGATGTGGAAACCACTGCTTTAGGTGCAGCTTTTGCAGCGGGGTTATCTGCTGGAATCTATTACGACTTATCTTTAACCCATTTCGATAGCCAAGGTGCAACCACATGGCTGCCAACTATGAAAGACGAGGAGATTGCCGCAGCCATGAAAGAATGGAAATGGGCGGTTCAGCGCACACTTGATGGGGAGAAAGAATAATGTTCACACCAAACTTTATTGTGAGCGATATTGATGGCACATTTATTAACTCCGCAGAACGTGTTGACCCTAGAGTCCGCCAAGCTGTGATCAATGCCGTCGATGCCGGAGCTTATTTTTCCTTTGCGACGGGGCGACCCTATCGGTGGATCTATCCGATTCTTGAGCAGCTTCCCTTACGACCACTATGTGTGAGCGCAAATGGTGCAGTGATTTATGATTCCGAGACAGATACGGTGATAAAAACATATGAACTTGTCACCGAGACAATGGCAGAAGTTATTGATCGTGCTCGAAGTGCACTTGCGGGTACAGCTAGTATGGCCATTGCGGTTGAACGCGCCGGGCATTCTGCATATCAGGATGAGACAGAGCTTTTTATAATGTCGCCAGATTTTCTACGTACCTGGAGTAATCAGGAATTTTCGATTGCTACTGAGGATGAGTTTATTCAGCAGCCGGCGGCGAAAATGCTATTGCGCTGTGAAAGTATGACTGCGTCTGAAATGTATAAGCTAATTGCACCAGTGATTCCGGAAGAACTTGCTATGGTGACCTATTCAATGGATGAAGGTCTATTAGAAATTAGTGCACCAGGGGTAAGCAAACTACGCGGATTGGAATTTTTATGCTCTCTATATGGCGTAGATGCAAACCATACGATTTGTTTTGGTGATATGCCAAACGACATTGAAATGCTGCGTTGGGCTGGTTATGGCGTAGCAATGGGCAATGCGCATCCAGCGGTTAAAGCAATAAGCGATGAGGTGACACTAAGCAATGATGAAGCTGGCGTGGCTTATGTTTTAGAGCGTTGGTTTAGTCAGTAGAAGTGCCCAGCTAAAAAAGTGGGTCTGCACTAGTTAAGAGTGCAGACCCACTTTATGTACAAAGGGGAGTCTTTTAAAACGAGACTTTTAAGAAGTAGTACGTATATCTACTGCGCCAGTAGCTGGATCAAAAGTGATGTATCCACCTTGGAAATCTACTCGAATAAGCTCATCGTTAGTGGTGTATTCTTCATTAATCGGTAGCCCAAGTGGCCCAGCATCAAAGCCTTGTGCAGCCCACGTATCGGCAATAACTCCCCAGAGCGCGTGAGCGCCTGTCGATGGAGAATGTAAAGCAATGCCATTGTCAAAAATGGTATAAGTAATTTCTTCACCATTTGCAGCGGTGTATGCGGCAGCATTTGTTCCACCAGCACCGAGTACTGACGATAAGCTATTAGCTACTTTGGCAAGCTCTGGGCTAGAAATTAAAGTAAGTAATGGTTTGATATAAGGCGTTAAGGCAGAAATGGTCAGACCATCAACGATTTCTACATCACCGATTTTACTTACCGTTCCTGGTAGTAGCCCTTGTTTGGAAGCAATACCTAGTGCAAGAGCTACCAGGGAGACCACTCCAGTAATGGTGGTGGTGGTATTGCCATTAGAGCTGCCATTACCACCAAGCAGCGTGGTGAGTAATTTTATTGCGCTTTGTGTACTGCTGGTAGCGCCTGGGTTAGTTTGGCCATTGCCTTGGTTATCAAGATTAAGATTGCCGCCACCAGGAGCAGAACCTGCAATTGAGTTGTACTTGGTTTTGGCAATATTTCGGATGTTTCCTAGTTGTGCATATGCATGCTGTCCTGGGCAGGCAGTATTGCCCACATCTTTGTGGCCAAAGATATTAGGAAGCAACACAGGGGTTCCTTGTGGATAAGAAGTATAAGAACCGCCCTCGGAATAGTGGGTATTTGTCGCACTAGGATCCATGCCAGCGACCTTGGAACGCCAACCAGCAAGGTTGCCAACAGAGTTAATTATTGCGGAGCTAGGGTGTTCGGTCTCGTAGTTGCCGAGCATAGCAATTGCCCAGGTGTTGCGATTAAAACCACCTGCGTGTGCGCCAATGACATTACGATTTAAGCCACCGTAGCGTCCTTCGTAGAGGTTTCCGTATTTATCAGCAAGTGAGTGATATCCAACATCACACCAACCTAAGGTCTGTGCGTGATATTGGTAAATTCCGCGGACAATACCTGGTGCTTGAGCTTCAGTGTAGTTATTCGAACCAGCAGTGTGGTGAATAGCAATACCAGTGACTTTATCGTCATATTGTGGGCTGCTGCATCGGATATTCTCATTTGCGCCCCAACCGGCACGAGAAATTACTCGTGGTATTCCATCGGAATCGGCAGCAAGCTCGATACCATTTTCTGGCAGCGTAGATTCGCCGCCTTCGATGAATACCGCATCGAAATCAGCCGCAGAATTACTGAGTGATTCTTCTTCTGCAACAGGACGAATATCGCCAAAGTTTGATGGAAGCGGTGCGACGCCAGAATTCTGCTGCGTTGTAGGTGGTGCAGGTTGAGTCAGATCAACATGAGGCGTAGCAACCTCAGCGGGAGGATTGTTTTCTACCTGATCTGCTGATACTTCTTGAGGTACTACTGGTACTTCAGCTGGTGGTTGTGCACCGACGTTATCTGTGGCTGTGCCAGTATCAGTATTAAGTTGCACATCTTGACCGGTATTGCCAAGGACATCAACACCATTGATCGAGACCTGGACGGTCTTAGTGGGTTCTACGTAAATAAGATCGGTGCCTCGAGTTGCATTGGGATCATCGGATCCATAGTCAAGTGGATCCGCATCGTACCAGTCGGTCCAGCTTCCGTCTTCTTTCAAACCGCGGATAAATACTGCGACGTCTTTTTCACCTTTCCAAGTGATTGCAAACTGAGAAAATTCTTCGTCACGAGTGAATTGTTTGACGGTACGAGGACCAGTACCTTCACCTTGGCTAACAATGGCTGGGTCGTTGACCAACACATTTTCGCCATCGGCGAAGCTAGTTGTTTGGATGCTGGCGTCAATAGGGGCGATGGAATCACCCTGTGTGTAGTTAATTCGGTAGGTACCGATGCCAACGGCTGCGGACGCAATGAGCGAAACCGCAAGAACGGTAGCAATCGATGACTTACGCACAGTCGGCGTTAAACGACGTCGTTGCTGCACTGTATTTCTCCCTTTGTACTGTGGTGCGGCTATGACTCTTCAATATGACACTTGAGGTCACAGTAAACCCTAACTCTATGGTGAGTTAATTGGTGTCATTGTAGGCGGGTGTTTTACAAGTTATTTTTGTGAAACATGTGATTAGTGGCGTTATTTACTGACACAATGATGCTTGAACTGTGTAAATGAAGTTTTCTGTGAGTTTTAGATTTTTTTATTTCCTGGTAATGAAAAGAGTGATTTTTGATTAGTTTTTAAAATTTGTTTACCTAACTTTATGCGGTTCTTTTAGTAAAGACATAGTGTGCATGATGTGTATAAGCACTGAACGTGGGGGTTGGCGGCGTGTCGTTGTGTTAAGCGTATGTAGTTCGCTGAAATTTGGATACGCTTAGAGTCATGAGTGAATTTGATCTGATTGTTGTGGGCTCTGGACTTTTCGGTTTGACTATTGCTGAGCGAGCAGCCAGCCAACTCAACAAGAAAGTACTTATTGTGGAGCGCCGTAGCCATTTAGGTGGTAATGCGTACTCTGAAGCAGAGCCGCAAACAGGCATCGAAATCCATAAATATGGTGCGCATCTTTTCCACACTTCGAATGAGCGAGTATGGGATTACGTTAATCAGTTCACTAAATTCACTAATTATCAGCACCGTGTATTTGCTATGCATAAGGGAACGGCATACCAATTCCCTATGGGATTGGGGTTGATTAATCAGTTCTTTGGTCGTTACTACTCTCCTGATGAGGCGCGCAAACTTATTGCGGAACAAGCGTCAGAGATCGATTCTGCTGAGGCAACAAATTTAGAGGAGAAAGCGGTATCGCTGATTGGTCGCCCACTTTATGAAGCTTTTATCCGTGATTACACGGCTAAGCAGTGGCAGACTGATCCGAAAGAATTGCCAGCTGGAAATATTACTCGCTTACCGGTGCGATATAACTTCGATAACCGCTATTTTAACGATACGTTTGAAGGGCTTCCTGTCGATGGATATGCGGCATGGCTTAACAATATGGCGGCACATGAAAATATTGAGGTGCAATTAGATACCGACTGGTTTGATGTACGTGATGATCTACGAGCAAAAAATCCAGAAGCTCCTATTGTGTATACTGGCCCACTTGATCTTTACTTTAATTATTCTGAAGGACATTTAGGTTGGCGCACACTTGATTTTGAAACGGAAGTACTAGATACGGGCGATTTTCAGGGAACACCGGTTATGAACTATAACGATGCTGAGTTCCCATATACTCGCATCCATGAATTTAGACACTTCCACCCAGAGCGGGAAGATTCCTATCCTAAAGATAAGACTGTCATTATGAAAGAATATTCTCGTTTCGCGGAGCAGGAAGATGAGCCGTATTATCCGATTAATACTCCAGAAGATCGAGAAAAACTTCTTAAATATCGCGAGCTTGCTGAGCAAGAAACAGCTACAAATAAAGTATTTTTCGGCGGGCGTTTGGGAACATATCAGTATCTTGATATGCATATGGCTATCGCTAGTGCGTTAAGCATGTTTGATAATAAGCTTGTCGACGTCCTTCGCTAAGGCACTTGTTTGATCTAGTTATGATGCCGCTAGACTTTTGTAGTGATGGATTACGCGGTATATCACTTTTTTGTCGGTCATCGTTTAGAGGTGGTGACCGACTTTCTTGTACCTTTAACTAAAGCAAGCGCACCGGAATTTTTAATTATATATTCCCTGTTCATAGCTATGTTGGGTATGTTTCTTATGGCTTATGACCATAACTATGCACGACTTAATTGGTTATTGCTTCCCATTACGGTGATAACGGCTGCTGTAGTTTCTAGAACATTAAAGCACGTCATTGATCGACCACGACCGCCTTTAGCTGGGCAACTTATTTATGAGTTTAATCCATCAATGCCGTCGGGACATACGGTAGCTGCTTTTGCTTTTGTGGGTTCGATAAGTTTTATTTGGCGAAAATGGTGGCTTATCTTTTTATGGATACTGGCAGTAATTATCGCAGTGAGTAGGTTATACATTGGTGTTCACTGGTTAAGTGATGTTGTGGTGGGGGCGTTGGTTGGATTGGCAGTATCCTATTGTGTTTTCGTAATTTGGCAGCGTTATGTGTGCCATCGATTCTTGGTTTCTGACAGCAACAGATAAGTAGTTACTCCTAAAATAGGGGAGTATTTTCTCTTAAATAGGGATTATCTGCATAGGAAAGTTCATAAAGGCGAACTTTTTATTGCGATCAAAGTGAAGTAAGTGTAGCTTTAGGTTGAATCTGAGTGGACTCTCGTTAAGGAGAAAAGAGTGAAGAAACTAGCTATTCTCGCGGTTTCTTGTCTTGCATTGAGCGCCTGTAGCACACCTAATGCCCAGGCTGATGATCAAATCAATGTGGTGGCAAGTACAACCCAAATCTGTGATTACGTCAAGCAACTAAACCTTGACGACGTTGATCTCACTTGTTTGCTTGCCCCTAATGCATCGGCGCATGATCATGAAATGACTCATGAGCAGCTTACAAAACTTTCTAAAGCTGATCTTATGCTGGTTAATGGCGTTGATCTAGAACACTTCCTTGATGATGCAGTTGAATCTTCCGGTTTTAAAGGAACCATGGTTGTAACAACTGGTGTATTAACTGGAGAAGAAGTCGAAGGCACTGTTAACGATGGTGATCTTCCGTACACCATTGATCGTGGAATTGCTAAGGTTGCAGTAGAAAAATGGCCTTTTGCTCCTGAGCCAGGCGAAGTTGCGGAGTTTACCTATGATCCGCATGTATGGACGACTCCTCGTAACGCCAAGATTCAGGTCGGTAATATTGGCAATGCGCTAAAGAATGCTACCGATAATGAAGAAACGAAGAAGGACATTGACGCTGCAGTTGATTTGTACCAGAAGCAGCTACAAGAGTTAGACGATTGGGCTGCAGAGTCGATTGCTAGCGTAAAAGACCCAGTGCTGTTTACTAGCCACGATGCTTTTGGTTATTTCTCTGCTGCTTATGGGGTTAATTTCGTTGGCGCTGCCTTGAGCGATTTTAATGAGCAGCAGGATGCAACTGCGTCGCATATTGCTGAAGCTGCGGAAACCGTACGCGCATCGGGTGCAACTGCTTTGTTCGCAGAAAATTCTAATAATTCAAAGTCTATTGAAGCAATCGCTAAGGCTGCGGGCGTGAAAGCTATTGTTGGTGAAGACGCACTATACGGCGATTCACTAGGTCCTGCTGGTAGCGAAGGTGAAACTTACGTAGGCTCAATTATCCACAATATCGAAACCGTAGTTGATGCATGGGGTGGAACCCTTGCCCCACTACCTGCTTCTTTGTAATGATTTTAAGTGTAGAAAAAGCATCATATGGTTATGATGCGCCGGTAGTTTCTGACATTACAATGTCAGTAAATGGCGGTGAAGCTGTTGCTGTTTTAGGTCCTAACGGTAGTGGTAAAACTACCTTCCTCATGGGAATTTTGGGTCTAGCTCGTCGTTTTCAAGGCGAGATGACGCTGACAGCAAGCCGCCTTGCCTATGTACCGCAAGTAGCGGAATTAGATAGAACTTTCCCAGTAACCGCTGGTGATGTTGTTGGCATGGCTTTGAAACGACGCGATAAAGCAGCAGTTAATTCTGCGCTTGAGCGCGTTGGTTTAGCAGAACGGAAAAATGTCCGATTTGGAAATCTTTCTGGCGGACAACAGCAAAGAGTTCTAGTAGCGCGAGCAATTGTTACTAATCCAGAACTAGTGGTTTTTGATGAGCCTTTTAATGGCCTCGATGCTGCTAACCGTGAGATGCTACTGCGCCTTTTCGCAGATCTTAAGGCTAATAAAACTGCCATTATTAGTAGTACTCATGATCTTTCCTTAGCCACACAGGCATGTGAAAAGGCTCTGGTAGTAGGAGCGGAACCTCGTTTTGGAAAGGTAAGCGATGTCGTGGAGTGAACTTGCCCAACTAGTAGGGGTGAGTCCATTTATATTCCGACCGCTGATTTTGCTCACTGTATTAGCAGTTGTGTGCGGAATTGTCGGAGTGATTGTAAATCTGCGTGGTCTGGAATTTAATGCAGAAGCGATTGTGCACTCAATTTTCCCCGGTATTGTTGCTGGTGCTGTTTTTGGCGGCACTGACATGATTATTCCAGTTGCCAGTGCCTTCGCCATTATTTTGGCAATCGTATTAAGCCTAGTTACCCGTAAACGCCAAACTGAATCATCGGTGGCTATTGTGTTAACCACTTGTTTTTCTCTTGGCGCGGTGCTGAGTCTTAAAAAAGGTGACCAATCTGGCCAATTGGAAGCATTAATGTTTGGTCGGTTATTAGAAGTTACCGACCTGAGGCTAAACCAGGCACTTATTGTGTGTGCAGTATCAGCGATACTTATGCTATTTACCTGGAAAGATCAAGTATTTGTAGCATTCGATCGAGTAGGCGCACATACTGCTGGTGTGAAGCTGTTACGTAATGACATCATTATTAATGCAGCTATTGCAGCGGTAGTGGTTGCGTCTTCTACGGCTGTAGGCGTACTGCTTGTTATTGGATATATTGTCATTCCTGGCGCAGCGGCACGTTTGGTCGCTCCAAGAATTTCCCGGATGGTACCCATCGCTATTGGCACCGGACTACTTGGTGGATATATCGGGCTTACTTTAGTTCCATTAGGGCCAGTATCGCCCCAGGCTGTTGTGGCTATGAGCATGGTAACGGTTTATCTCGTATTGCTCGCCGGAAGGAAAGCTCTTACATGACCGAGATTCTTATCGTGCCTACTATCGAGCTAGTTCTTTTAGGATTACTTGCTGGGATCGTCGGTAGTTTTGTAGTACTGAGCGAAAAAGTTTTTATGACAGAGGCAATAACCCACGCAACTTTCCCTGGTGCAGTAATTGGTGTTGTTGTTGGGGCAAGTTTGGGATGGAACCTGTCAATACTTCTTTTTGTTGGTGCCTTTTTATGTAGCATCCTGGTTGCTACTATCGCTAATTCTTGGGGCGGGACTTCGCAATCAAATGCCGGATTAACATTGACGTTTGCTTTCGCACTGGGATTCTTTTTAGCAAAATGGTTTGCTCCACTTCCCATTAAAGTCGAAAGCTTTTTAATTGGTTCGGTTCTTTCAGTTAATCGTCTCGATGTTATAAGCGCTGGCATAGTACTTATTATTTCGCTTATTACGTGTATTTTTTATGGTCGGCAACTAATTTATGGAGCATTTGATCCGGTAGGTGCTTCCTTAGAATCAAGTGCGCGAACTCGAACACTTATCCTGATGATTTTGATGGTTCTAACGGTTGTGGTTTTGTTGCCTGCCGTAGGAAATATTGTCGCTATTGCTTTATTAGTAGCGCCAGCCGCTAGTGCAAAAGAGCATGTCAATCGACCTTACACGCTCATGTGGGTGGCTGCTGTTGTAGGTGTATTCATCGCCTTATCTGGGCTAGCAACAGCTGTGTACCTTGATCTTTCGGTCGGCGGTTGTATTGGTATTGTGGCCGGTATTGTCTTTATATCAAGTAAGCTTTTAGCTTATGCACGTCAATGAGCTTCCAGAGAAAACCCAAGATTATCTTAAGGTGATTTGGGATATGCAAGAACGAGGTGCTGAACTCGTTGGGCTTATGGATATTGCGGAGAAAATGGGGGAAAAGAAATCCACCGCAAGCGAAGCAATTAAAAAGCTCAGTCTGCAGGGTTTTGTTGAGCATGTACCATACTCTGGGGTCTCATTAACTAAAAAAGGCTCTCAGCTTGCTGTACAGATGATACGACGGCACCGATTGCTTGAAACGTTCCTGAGTGAAAATCTGCACTATAGCTGGGATGAAGTACATGCGGAAGCTGAACAGTTAGAACATGCAGTTTCTGATATGTTTCTTGAACGCATTGAAAAATTAATGGGTTTCCCTGTTGCTGACCCGCATGGAGACCCGATTCCTACCGCAGAAGGTAAAGTAGAAGCGATTTCTGTTTATCACTTAGGACAAGCAGCTAAAGGTGAAAACGTAAAGATAGTCAGAATTAGTGATTCTGACCCTGAATTACTACGTTATCTTGCAAAATCTGGCATAACTCCTGGGACGGTAGTTCAAGTTCAAGCAGCCCCTTTCTCTGGTATGGCCGCGGTTACTGTTGCAGGCGGATCTGAACAAATTATGCTTGCAGAGTCTGCTCTTGACATGATTAATGTTGAACAGCAATAAAAAGCTATTTATGAATTAAATAGTAAGAAATTAGGCGCATCAGAATGTTTATGGTGCGCTATTTTCATAGGTGTTCATGGTGGCATGTGCGTCGCTTATGAAGCAGATTAAGAATTCGCGCTACGCTAAGAGACGATGTCTGCCTTAAAACCATAGGGCAAAAATGAGTAGAAAGGCGTGCGTGAATGAGCGCTCAACAGAGCAAATCAGTCGAGCGGTTACAGCGATTGTTACTGCCCAAAGCCGGTGAACCCTACGACGTTAGGATGCTGTATCTGATCGAATCGGAGCACAATAGCTCTCGCGCAAGCTGGGATAACCGCACAAGTATTGCTATTAACGCCGGTAATGAGCTGAGCTTTTTAACCTACTTTAATGCTTTTCCTGCGAGCTACTGGCGTCGTTGGTCACAGCTTGATTCTGTTATTCTTAAAGTTGCTGTTCAAGGTACAGCACGTATTGATGTGTATAGATCAAAAATTGATGGCGCACGCATTGCGGTTGAAGGTGAAGTTGTATCAGATACGGTAGTTGAATTTGAGTTATCGCTTCAACCCTTTGAAGATGGCGGCTGGCTGTGGTTTGACGTTACAGCCGAAACCGATTCAATCATTACTGAAGCAGGTTGGTATTCACCTGTTGCTGCTGGACCTCAAATTCTTCCAGATGGTAGTGAGATTGGTCCTTTTGAACCGCGGGTAACCGTGGGTATTCCCACTTTTAACCGTCCCACAGATGCTGTAGCAGCCTTAGAAGCATTAGCACTTGACCCAGAAGTAGACGCAGTTATTGATACTGTGATATTGCCAGATCAAGGTACAAAACATCCGGCAGATGAACAAGGCTATGATGCTGCTGTTAAGCATTTTGGGGATCGGTTCTTTGAATTCCGCCAAGGAAATCTTGGCGGTTCCGGAGGCTATTCACGAATTATGTTTGAGGCTCTAGGTGGAGTTGATGGCACCGGAAAAGCTGGTGCTAAAAAGAGTCCATATATTTTGTACATGGATGATGATATTGTCATCGAGCCTGATTCAATTTTGCGTGCGCTACAAGTAGCTCGCTTTGCTAAAACCCCAATTCTAGTGGGTGGACAGATGTTAAATCTCCAAGAGCGCAGTCATTTGCACTCCATGGGGGAGGTTGTTGGCCGTCATGATTTTATGTGGACATCAGCACCACATGTGCACTATGACCATGATTTTGCTGCCTTGCCACTAGGTAAAAGAGGCATTCCTGGGGCGATTGTTGCTCCAGGAGCTATCACAGATTCAGTGGATCTACATCGACGAATTGATGTCGATTTCAACGGTTGGTGGATGTGTATGATTCCGCGTGTTGTTGCAGAGACTATCGGACAGCCGTTGCCGTTATTCATTAAGTGGGATGATGCTGAATATGGTTTGCGTGCCGGAGAGAATGGATTCCCAACCGCGACCTGGCCGGGTATCGCAATTTGGCATATGGCATGGTCTGACAAAGATGATGCCATTGACTGGCAGGCATATTTCCATTTGCGAAATCGATTGATTGTGGCCGCTATTCATCATGATGGTTCAGTTGATGGAATCATCCGGAGCATGCAAAAAGCTACGTTTAAGCACTTGTTATGTTTAGAATATTCCACTGTGGCAATTCAAAATGAGGCAATGAAAGATTTCCTTGCTGGCCCGGATCATCTTTTTGAGATCCTAGAAAGTTCGTTACCACGAATAGCTGAAATTCGAAAGAACTATCCAGATGCGGTGGTTCTTCCTTCGGCAAGTGGGCTACCAAAACCTACTGGTATACCAGGCGTTCCGATTCGTGATATCGGTGGGCGTTTAGCACCGATTAAAAAAGCTATGTGGTTGGCAAAAGGTTTAAAACATTCCTTAGCTAAGGAAGATAAGAAGCACCATGAGACACCACAGGCTAATTTAGCGCCCATTGAAGCACGATGGTTTAGTCTTTCTCGCCTCGATGGCGCAACTGTTACTACCGCCGATGGCCGAGGTGTTGTTTATCGTAAACGCGATGTGGAAAAAGCAAAGGCCTTATTTAGTGAGTCGCGTGAGCTTCAAAAACAAGTGAAAGAGCGTTTTGACGATTTGCGTTCTGCTTATCGTGCGGCACAACCTAAATTGGTCAGCCGTGAAGAATGGAGCAAGATTTACAATGCCTAATTTCCCTACAGATGCACGGGAAGCGGATGCTTTGGTCCAGATTCAAAAATTCATTGGAACTAATAAAAACATTTTTGCTATAGCTCGTGGCCTAAGTCATTTTGGTGAACATGCGCTGGGATGGTTTGGGATGAGCACATTAGGAATTCTGCTGGATAAAAAAAGACGCGTATCCTGGCTGCGATTGGGGATAGCTGCATTAATTAGCCATGCGGCCAGTGTAGTAATTAAACGCATTGTTCGTCGGAATCGACCATCGGATTCACGAATTCATGTAGGGGTAGCTACTCCGAGTAAATTGAGTTTTCCTAGTTCACATTCGACGTCTACTGCAGCAAGCCTTGTATATTTGGCAAAGCTTACTCGTAGTCCCTTACCACTAGTGGGCATACCTGTCATGATGATCTCGCGTATGATTCTCGGAGTGCACTACCCCACGGATGTACTTGTCGGTGCATTGGTAGGCACGGTTACAACTGAGGCCGTGGCTCGTATTGGAAAGGAAAACGTGTGAGCGAATCTCCGAAAGGTTTCATTGGATCGGAGCCGCATACTCAAGGCATCGAAGATACGAAGAAGCATCATCCACCAGCAAATATTGCTGATGCGATGATCAAAGCATTACGGCCAAAGCAATGGGTCAAAAATGTTTTAGTACTGGCAGCTCCATTGGCGGCTGGTGCTGATGTGCTCTTTGACCCACGGACGTTATTCGATATTTTTGTGGCATTCGTGGTTTTCTGTTTGGCAGCATCTGCGATTTATCTCATCAATGATGCACAAGATGTTGAGGCGGATCGACTTCACCCAACAAAGCGGTACCGTCCGATTGCATCGGGAATCTTGCCAGCGAAAATTGCGTACGTTATGGCAGTAGTTCTCATTGTTGCATCCGTGGCGTTGAGCTACATTGCAACAGCTGGTCATGGACTTGCAATTGTCATGGTTGTTTACATTGTGTTGCAATTAGGATATTGCTTTGGTTGGAAGCATCAACCAGTTATTGATATTGCTCTTGTGAGTTCTGGTTTTATGCTGCGTACCATGGCTGGTGGTGTTGCAGCTGGAATTGAGTTGTCACAGTGGTTCTTAATGACAGCTGCATTTGGTTCGCTTTTTATGGCTTCTGGAAAACGATATGCCGAGATCCTATTGGCTACAGAATCGGGTGCAAAGATTAGAAAATCTCTTGAGGGCTATACCGCTACCTATTTGCGTTTTGTATGGACACTTTCTGCTACTGCTGTTGTTATTGTTTACTCCTTATGGGGCTTTGAAATGGCTGGTGGCATGATGGGTGCAGCTGCTATGTGGTATCAAATATCGATTATTCCTTTCACCGTGGCGATACTTCGCTTTGCTGCAGATATTGATCGAGGTAATGGTGGAGCTCCAGACGAACTGGCACTATCGGATCGTACATTGCAAATTCTTGCATTGGCATGGATTGCGTGTGTTGTTATGGCGGCCTATATCAATTAGCTTCTAGTCTCATTGTGTGAGAGGTTTTAGCGTCCGTTTTGTTAATACGGACGCTTTTTTTATTTCCTTTTGGCTCGTCGAGAATGATTTTTTGTTCGTCGATGAGATAACTTCGATGAATTATTTTTAGGCTGCGTGACTTGGGTATAGATCTTTTTGATTCTTTCTTTCATTTCAGCTTCTTGTTGGATTATGGCTAGGCCTTTATTAAAGATTCGAAAGAAAGCTTCTGTATCGTTGTAATCGGCTCGGTATTGTTTTGCTGCAGAATACATAGTAGATACAGTTGCACGTGATCCAACAAACACAATAGCTGCTTGTCCAATATGTAGTGGAATGATATGCACTCCCGGCGAAGGAGTAAAAGATACTTTTTCCGGTTCTGGATTTTGTGGCTTAGTCAGTGGTTGTGCTGGTGCAGATGTTTCTTTTCGTATATTTTCTCGGATATGGCGGTAATTAGGAAGAATTTCGCGCTGCGTTTTTGGGGTATATTTTTCGATCAACACTTCATCAAGAGCAGTGATTTGTTCGGGTGAAAGGTGACGAGTGGCTTCTTCCATGCTGCTCAAACGAGCAAAGTCGAAAAAACCTGATTTGAGAGCATACTCTTTAAAATTAGGCACTTGGTCAAGAAATGCAACGGTACGTATTGCTTTGCGGCATTGCGTAGGAGTTGCGCCAGATTGTTCAATGAGAAGACAAACCTGTTTGTTTGTAGATAATGAATTGGTTTGATGAACAATCCAGATCCAAAAATCTAGGTCAGATTTATTACGTTTTACTTGTCGTTCATAAATATCTGGTTCAGAAGGGTCACAGTGAGCGAAGCAAGTCTGTTGTGTGATGAGTGTACTCATGGTTTTTCCTTGTCTAAGGGAGCTGATAATTCGTGAAGTAAAAGTTGGCTTCACTAGAGTTAGACGGAAAAAAGGGGTAAATAGTGACAAGAAAGCATAAAAATTATTTGTAGGGGTGAAATTATGGGGGTAAATGTTTTTATTGAGAGGGTAATCGTTGTGCCGATGATTTTTCATTAATTAATCCATTGTTGCTGGTGTGACTTTTAACCTGTGGGCACTAGCGGTGATAGCATGCAAAGACATGGAGTATCGCCCACGTATGACCGCCGGAACCGCCTTTTTCTCTGCGGTTATAGTGGCGATCCTTGGTTTTTATGGAGCATGGCAGCGACAATGGATGAGTGATGATGGGCTCATCGTTTTACGAACTGTAAGAAATCTTTTAGCTGGTAATGGGCCAGTATTTAATGCAGGTGAACGTGTTGAAGCGAATACATCGACGTTGTGGCAGTATCTCATTTATGTGGTGGCATTATTTAGCGATGCAAAATTAGAATATATTGCATTTTGGTTGGCAATTATTTTTTCCACTGCAGCTTTATTTATCGCGGCATGGGCGACTGCGTTGCTTTATCGTGAGAAAACTGTTTTTTTGGTTCCTTTAGGCGGTTTGGTTTATATTGCCTTGCCACCGGCTAGAGATTTCATGACTTCTGGTTTGGAATGGGGATTAGCGATGCTGTGGATCGCTATCCAATGGTTATTGCTTATTCGATGGGCGTATGGGAAACCCCAAGCAAATAGAAGACATCGTCAGCTTCCCATTGATTGGCCGCTTTATTTGTTGGCGTTTTGGTCTGGCCTTTCTTGGTTAGTACGCCCAGAACTTGCACTTTATGGTGGTTTAGTAGGAATTATTTTGCTACTTACTGCTGTGAGTTGGCGAGCTATGATAACTGTTCTTATAGTTGCGCTTCCGCTACCACTTGGTTATGAAATTTTCCGGATGGGCTATTACGGTTTATTAGTGCCGCATACAGCAGTTGCTAAAACAGCTGCTGGATCACAGTGGTCTAGCGGTTGGAAATATGTTGAAGATTTTACTTCACCTTATTCGTTGTACTGGGCTTTAGCACTTACTCTTATTGTTGGTGCGCTTATGCTATGCACTGTTACCAATAAACGCGGGGCAATAAAAAATCGTTGTGCATTACGACGTCCCAGCATCGCAATCATTTTCATGGTGTTATGCGCGATCCTACATTTGTTATATGTGATTAGGGTTGGCGGCGATTTCATGCATGGTCGGATGCTGCTTTTGCCATTATTTACGCTTTTGCTTCCGGTGTCAGTGGTTGGAATCGTTAGTGGTGATCAAGAAGGTTTTAAATGGCCTTTTTGGGGTGCATCAGTGGTGTTTGTAGGTACTGTATGGTGGTCAGTGACTACGGTTTTGGGTGGGCATCCGTATCATCTGCCACAAGATTTATCTGCTGATGAGCTTAATATTGTAGATGAACGAGAATTTTGGACACAGCTATCTAAACGTGACACACCTCCAATGACTGCAGAAGACTTTTTGACTGCTCCTACCATGGGAGACTGGCAAGAAGTTATGGAAGAAAGTCTTGGGCAAAATGCTGGTGAAATGCTTAATATTTTAGTGGGGATAGATCCATTGAAATATTCGTGGGAGCCTGCTCAGCGAACTCCGGAGGCAACAGATTTGGCAATAATGCCAATGACAGTGACCATGCTTAATCTTGGTATGACAAGCATGAATGCGCCACTTGATGTGCGGGTAGTCGATTCTGTGGGCTTAGCGAATCCGTTAGCGGCTAGACAACCAAGAATTGAAGACGGACGTATTGGGCACGATAAGTTGCTTCCGATGGAATGGCAGGTAGCTGATTCAGCAGTAGATTTGAATACGATCCCGATTTGGATTGATCGTCGTGACGCCCAAGTAGCGCGTTGGGTGCTATATACCGATGAATTCCGAAGTCTTTTTGAGGTGTATCGATCCCCGATGTTGCCTGGCCGTTTTTGGAATAATATGAAATATGCATTAGGCGACGGTCGAACCCTGGAATTCAGTGATGATCCATGGGATTATTATGATCTTCTGCCAGTGGATCCGGTGAAACCTATTTATTGGCGACCGGATATTCAAACGGACCTACCCCGTTAAAAATACCTTTTAAGTGCGAAAACGCATGGACATGGGCATGTGAAAATTATTTCAGTTGTTATTTATTCGTTATCTCTGCTGGAATATGGGTACAATAAGACAGATTTTGAACTGATAATTGGTTTGGAAGCTTCTCATATTACGGTGTGTAACGCTGAAGTTTATCTAACCGATATAAATTAGTGACCGATGTTGGGTGCAAAAATCTGCTGCCCGTGAAAGATCACCAAGGAGAATTATGACCTTCGTTTCTCGGTGTAAGACTGCGACGAAGAAAGTGGCCGCGACAGTCACTGCTTTTGCGTGTGCTACTGGCTTGATGGTTGCAGGCGGCGGAATAGCTCAGGCCGCTAATCGCGATTGGTTACGGGCGGACTCCACTGGCGCATGCGAATGGGATGGAGTTGGTTTTTGGGTTCAGCGTTGTGATGTTTATTCATCAGCGATGAATCGAAACATTACCGTCCAGATTCAACCGGCACAGCGCGGTGGCAATGCTGCTTTGTACCTTCTTGATGGCGCGCGCGCAACTGAGCATGCTAATGCGTGGACAGTTGATACTAATGCGCCGGCTAAGTTCGTGGATAATAACCTCACCTTAGTTATGCCGGTCGGTGGTGCAGGCTCTTTCTATGCCGATTGGATTGCACCGGCAACATATTCTTCTGACAGTGTGAATTATAAGTGGGAGACATTCCTTACCGCAGAACTTCCAGCTTATTTGGAGTCTAACTTTGGTGTCGCACGCAATAATAATTCTATTGCGGGATTGTCTATGGGGGGTACTGCAGCTCTTAATTTGGCTGCTCGCCACACAGATCAGTTCCGCCAAGCATTGAGTTATTCCGGTTATTTAACTATGACTCACCCTGGTATGCAGACGTTGCTTCGCATAGCTTTATGGGAAATCGGGGGCTTTAACGTCAATTCGATGTATGGCAGTATTTTTAATCCGGTTCGTTACCAGAATGACCCTTTCTTAAATATGGCTGCTTTGCGTAATACGGACGTTTATATCTCGGCCGGTAATGGCTTGCCAGCTGGTCCTGACATAGCTTCCTATCGTCCACAGGATATTATTACTGGTTCAATTCTTGAATGGATTTCTAGGTACACCACTGTTTTATGGGAAGTTAAGGCACGTGCGACTGGTGTTCACCCAACTGTGAATTATCCAATCACCGGTATTCATAATTGGCTGCAATTTAACTACCAGCTAGATATGTCGCGTGGTCGAATCCTTGACGTGATGAACGCTTGGTAAAAAACGATATAATTTGATTCTTGAAAGGCCTAACCTTCATGTAGAAGGTTAGGCCTTTTGTTATTTAGTGATAAATAGAGTGACTAAAGATAGATTTGAGTCATATTGTTGCGGTGTGTCTCTTCCAAAAGTCTCAAGTTGTACTTAAACTTGAGGGAGCTATGCATTGACTCACGAGGAGATCGATACCCACATATGGATTTCTATCGTGCTTTTATTGCAGTGCCATAATCTAAAATTGACATATTTAAGCAAATAGCACTCTTTCCGGGGGAGGGGAACCTTCGGAAACGCAGTGTTGGTCGATGCTGTTTGGATATTCTTTTACACTTAACATTTTTATGAAGGACTGAAGTATGCGCGACACCGCACCTCGTTCTAAAAAGCGTGGTTCCCTCTGGCTTGCTGCCGCTGCTGTACCGACCGCAATCGCACTCGGTGCCGTAGTTATCCCAGCCACCTCTACCGCTCAGGGCTCTTCTGGCTCAAGCATTTTAAGCGGTATGACTGATTATCTTGATAACGAGGCTATTCAACGTAGCCCGGTACGTACCGAGTATCCAACTATTGCTGGTTTGCCAGCGGGAGTTTCGCTGAACCGTGTTGAGTGGCTCTCTGACCGTCGTATTGCGCTCTTTATTAATTCTGCGGCAATGCCAGGTGAGCCAATTCAAGTACAGATGTTACTAGCGCGTGATTGGCATTCATCGCCACAACGTAATTTCCCAGCCGTATGGGCTTTGGATGGTCTTCGTGCCATTGACAAAGAAAGCGGTTGGACTATTAACACAAATATCGAGCAGCAATTTGCCGATAAGAATGTTAATGTCATCCTTCCTATCGGCGGTGAATCTTCTTTTTACGCCGATTGGCAACGCCCTGATAATGGTAAGAATTACAAATGGGAAACTTTCCTTATCGACGAACTCATTCCAGTTCTGCGCAACGGCTATCGGACAAATGATGATCGAGCAATATTTGGCTTATCGATGGGTGGAACAGCTGCAATCAACCTTGCAGAACACCATCCGAGTTTGTTTAAATTCGTTGGTTCTTTCTCTGGATATTTGGATACTACGAGCATAGGCATGCCGCAGGCTATTGCTGCTGCTCAATCTGATGCAGGTGGTTATAATGCCAATGCCATGTGGGGCGATTTTGGTTCGCAGTCATGGATTGATCACGATCCTAAACTAGGGATCGAGGCATTGAAGAATATGTCTGTGTATGTTTCTGCTGGATCAGGCCGTGATGACTATGGTGAGGCAAACTCTGTTGCTCGTGGAGCTGCTAACGCAGCAGGCATAGGACTCGAAGTACTTTCGCGTATGACTACGCAAACTTTTGTTAACTCAGCAAGAAATGCTGGCGTTGAGGTGAAATCAGTATTTCGTCCGTCCGGCGTGCATGATTGGCCTTATTGGCAGTATGAGCTTAGCCAGGCATGGCCAGATATGGCTAACGCATTAGGATTATCACGAGAAGATCGTGGTGCTGACTGCTCCGTGGGCGGTGCAATCGCTAGTGCTCCAGGCATTGATAAGTTAAGTTCCTGTACCACTAATGAATACGATATGAATGGTGGCCGTGCGCAAGACTTCCAGGGAGGCCGTGCATACTGGTCACATGCAACTGGCGCCTATGGCCTTTATGGACGCATTGGCGCACGATACTCAGAAATGGGTTCGGCAAATTCGTGGTTAGGGTTCCCAACCTCAACTGAGATTCCGTTGGCTAAGGGCGGCTTCTTCGTATCATTCCAAAACGGTAATATTTATTGGACCCCAGCAACCGGTGCTATTGCGGTTCCAGCAGACATTCTTCATGCGTGGGGTGACCTGAAGTGGGAAAATGGCGATTTAGGTTATCCTATTGCTGAGGCTAAAGAGATCAACGGTGGGTTAGTGCAGCAATTCCAAAATGGTTATGTTGTGCGAACTGCTGATAAGAAGAATTTCTGGGTTCGCGGTGAGATTGCAAAGAAGTACGGTTCAGT
This sequence comes from Corynebacterium kutscheri, assembly GCF_000980835.1. Lineage (NCBI taxonomy): Bacteria > Bacillati > Actinomycetota > Actinomycetes > Mycobacteriales > Corynebacteriaceae > Corynebacterium > Corynebacterium kutscheri. Next base: position 2,169,506 of record NZ_CP011312.1, on the reverse strand, counting down.
AGATACTGCTAATTCTCGGTTAGGTTATCCGACATCAAATGAAATTATTATTGATGGAGGGGCTTTCCAGCAGTTCGAGCACGGGAATGTTTATTGGTCTGCAAAGACTGGTGCGCACATCATTTACTACGGTGCTATTTTTGATGCCTGGGGCGAAAAGTCTTGGGAACGTGGTGAATATGGTTGGCCAACCACTGATCAATCCGTAATTCCTGCTGGCGGCGAGACCATTGATTTTGAGCATGGAAAGATTTCACAGCTTAATGGTCATATCGTCGAGGAGAAAAAGTGATGATGCCGAAAAGCGTGGTCGCGCTAGTTCTTTTTAGCACGTTAACGCTTACTGCTTGTGGTGGAGCAACTGTTGACGATTCCACTGACACCACTATTGCTCCGCTAAGCAGAGAACCGAAAAATCAGACCAGCCAGTCTGCTACTGCATCGGCAAGTGCTAGTGCTTCAGCAATGGAGACTGCGCGCTCTCATTCAAATGAGTCAGATAACTCTCAGCCTAAAGATCGCGCGGCTCAAGAGATTACCGCGATTCCTAGCCAACAAGTTCAATTGAGTAAGCAAGATCAAGTTTTTCTTGATGAACTTTCTGGTAAGGGCGTTGATATTTCGGATGTGGAAAATCAGTTGATTGGTACTGCAAATATTGTGTGTACCAATACTGATAATCCACTAGCACCGGCGACCGTGAAAGCAGTAGCTGGGCAACTTATTGAGCAAGGAAAAACTACCCTTGAGCACGCGGAATTAGTTTCTCTCATTGAAACCTCTGCAAAGAAAGCGTACTGCTAGAAGATATGAAAAAAATTCTCCTGATCATTTCCACGGTGGCAGTATTAGTACTTATTGTTACCGGTGTTGCTCGTTGGTTAAATTCGGATACCCCTTTGATACCTGAGCAAACAGAAGAAAATCATGCTCAGGAGGAACCAGTACAGCCTGAGTGGTGCCCGGATGTGGAATTTATTTCTGCCCCAGGAACATGGGAATCTTCTGCGACAGATGATCCTATTAACCCAAGTGCAAATCCGGCATCATTTATGTTGAGTATTACCAGACCGCTACAAGAGCAATACTCAGCAGATGATGTAAAGGTATGGACACTGCCGTATACTGCGCAGTTTCGAAACATTAATGCCTTACATGAGATGACTTATGACGCTTCTCGTGAAGAAGGCCGAACCACTATGGAAACAGAAATGGTTACGGTTCATGCTGAATGTCCGTTGACCGATTTTATTATTGCTGGTTTTTCACAGGGGGCAGTTATTGCTGGAGATGTTGCAAACTCGATTGGTACCGGGGCAGGAGTTATTCCAGCCGAGCGTATTAGAGGTGTCGCTCTAATAGCTGATGGTCGAAAACTGAATGGTGTGGGCCAGACAGTTGGAAACCCTACTGTAGGTGTCGGCGCTGAGATTGCGCTACAACCATTAAACGGTATTGTTCAAGCCGTTGTGCCTGGTGCCACTATGCGTGGTGAACGCCCTGGCGGATTTGGTACTTTAAATGATCGAGTGTTTGAAATTTGTGCACCGGATGACTCTGTCTGTGATGCTCCAGTAGCAGTAACAGATGCTTTCGCTAGAGCACAAGCTCTTGTCGGAGCCAATGGTGTGCATGCAATGTATGCAACTAATCCCAATGTTATTCCTGGAACAACGACAAACCTATGGGTTGTTGATTGGGCGAAAGATCTTATTAATCGCTAAAAGTATCGTTTCCCCAAGAATCGGTACGCCGTGCATCAAAAAGTGAAATGATAGTGTGGCTTAGCCAAGCGCGGCAAGTATGTTTTAATAAACGTTCATTTTGTTTACGAAAAAGTAATAAAAAGAATGCGAAAAGCGATGTAGTTACTAGATGAGTGCAATGAATTCTAGTGCCGGAAAAGTTTAGTTTCACCTGTGCTCAGTGGTTACCGTTTAAGGAGAATAGATGGACATCAATAAGGCAATTGGTCAGTTTTTTAATGAAAAAGGCCAGATCGCTATTCCACCGATGTTGACACTTGCTGGTATGGGTGAGCTTTTGTATCAAGCAGACCTTGGCAGCGGAGAAGCTGATCGACATGCTTTACGTTTTTGGGACTATTCTTCGTCACGCGATGGTGAAGCGAAAGACTTTACTCGTCAAGAAATCAACACTCGTATTAAAGTAATTGCTGCCAGATTACAACAGATTGGCAATGTTTCTGATCGCGTTTTAATTTTGGCTAACAATTCACCAGAGTACATTTTTGGTTTTATTGGCGCACTGTATGCCGGCATGGTACCCATTCCGCTCTATGATCCGACTGAGCCAGGTCACGCAGATCATCTCACTGCCGTTATTGGTGATTCTCGACCTAAGGTCGTACTAACTAATTCGGCCTCAGCTGGTGCTGTACGTAAATTCTTTGCTGAGGTTCCTGCTGCAGATCGACCACGTATTTTAAGTGTTGATTCTTTGCCAGATAGTCTTGCTACAAGTTACGAGAATCCATTGGCTACTGAAGCAGGACGCCGTATTGTGGCTCAAGCAAACGCGGTTCCTGCTGATATGACAGCTTTCTTGCAATACACCTCTGGTTCGACTCGTGTCCCAGCGGGTGTAATTCTTACGAATCGTTCAATTGTGACTAACGTTTTGCAGATTTTTACTGCGGCTCAACTTCAAGCACCCTTGCGTTTGGTTACTTGGCTGCCACTTCACCATGATATGGGCATAATTTTGGCAACTTTTGTTACCTTATTAGGACTTGAGTGGGAACTTATGGCACCACGTGATTTTATCCAGCAGCCTAGTCGTTGGATTAAGCAATTGAGCCGTCGTGAAACAGATACAAATATTTATGCTGTTGTCCCTAACTTTGCTTTAGAACTAGCAGCTCGTTATGCAAAGCCAGAAAAAGATGAAGAGCTTGATCTATCTGCGTTAGCAGGGTTGATTGTAGGTTCAGAACCAGTAACTGAAAAAGCTGTGAACTTTTTTATTGGGGTATTTGAACCGTATGGTTTGCCAGTTAATGCAATCAGACCATCCTATGGTTTGGCAGAAGCTTCATTGTTAGTTACTACTTCGCAGACTGAGAATCGACCGTTGATTACTCACTTTGACCGTGATGCTCTCGCTGAGGGACGTGCTGTAGTGGTGGAGAAGAATGAAAATTCGGTGGCGATTGCTTCGTGCGGCCAGGTTGTTCAGCCACAAAATCTTGTGATCGTTGATGCTGAAACACGTTCTGAGCTTGCCGACGGTTTTGTTGGTGAGCTGTGGACGCATGGTGAAAACACTGCAGCTGGTTATTTAGATCGTCCTGAAGATACTTTTGAGACTTTCCGAAACACTCTAGTAAACCGATTGCCAGAAAATTCTCGTGCAGAAGGTGCGCCAGAAGATAATCGTTGGATGGCATCTGGAGACCTTGCTGTCATTGTAGATAACGAAGTGTATATTACGGGTCGTCTCAAAGATCTCATCATTATTGCTGGCCGCAACCACTATCCGCAGGATATTGAATTCACTGTAGATAATGCCAGTGCGCATATTCGTGATGCAGCTGTAGCAGCGTTTGCTATTGAAGGCGATGATGTTGAAAAGCTTGTTATCCTTGCTGAACGTTCTTTGGAAGCAGATGAATCAGGTGACGCCGCAGCAATTGAGGCAATTCGTGCTGCGGTAAGTGAAGCACACGGTGTTGTGCCAGTTGATATTCGTATCTCTGCACCAGATACTATTGCACGTTCATCTTCTGGCAAGATTGCTCGTCGGGTGAACAAGAAGCGCTACCTTGGTGAGTAATTTATTATAGTTCTAAGGTGAAAGAGCCGTTCACTTAATGTGAGCGGCTTTTACTATGTGGTGACTTTGCAGAAAAAACGGTGTTATGTGCGATAGAAATTAGAAAACTTTGTCTCAGAACAGCGAAATTGTATGCGCGAGTGAAACAAATTAGCTGTGCTCTGCGATATAAAATAGAACAAATTCTATAAATTTTATGAAGACTACCCCGATGGCTGTTGATTACTGGCACGGTGTTTGTATTTTTACGAGCAAGTGAAACAGAATCAATAGTCCAAGATTGAGAGCGCAACCGGAATGGATTCCTCCCAGAACACTACGGATAAGACCATGACTGTCGATGAACTACGTGAGTGGCTACGTACGTGGATCATTCAGACAACGGGTCTTCCAGAAGAGGAGATTGCAGACGATAAACCAATGCAATCTTTCGGTCTTTCTTCCCGAGATGTTGTGCTTCTATCAGGTGAGTTAGAAAACCTTTTAGATACTCAACTTGATGCAACCATTGCATATGAGTACCCAACTATTGCTTCGATGGCGAAGCGTCTTATCGATGGCGAGCCACAGCGATCAACTGAAGCAGTAACCCAATCATTTGTTTCACATAGTTCAGCAATGACACTAGGGACACATGATATTGCCATCGTTGGTATGGCCGCGAAATATCCTGGAGCAGACAACATCGATGAGATGTGGTCAATGTTAGTGGAAAGCAGAGATGGTATAACGCCACTTCCGCTAGGACGCTGGAGTGAATATTCTGCAGATGAAATAACTACACAGCGCATGGCAGCGCTTGATTTTACTGGTGGCTATTTTAAAGATATTTCTTCTTTCGACGCTGAGTTTTTTGGACTTAGCCCACTAGAAACTGTCAATATCGATCCACAGCAGCGCCTTGTTATGGAGCTAACCTGGGAGGCATTAGAACATGCTCATATCCCGGCGAATACGTTACGTGGAAAACCAGTTGGCGTTTTCATGGGACTATCAAATAATGATTATGGCTCTTTAATCACTGGGGATCCCGCAGAATCGCACCCGTATGCTCTTACTGGTAATGCAAGTTCAATTGTGGCTAACCGTATTTCATATGCATTTGATTTTCGTGGACCTTCTGTCGCTGTTGATACAGCGTGTTCATCCTCGATAGTTAGTGTGCACCAGGCAGTGCGAGCATTGCGTGCAGGTGATGCCGATCTTGCAGTAGCTGGTGGCGTTAATATTATGGCAGCACCATTTGTTTCTACTGCTTTTGGTGAGTTAGGGGTTTTTAGTCCTACCGGAAAGATCCATGCATTCTCTGATGACGCGGATGGTTTTGTTCGCTCTGATGGAGCGGGTGTGCTTATCTTAAAACGCGTTGATGATGCTTTGCATGATGGCGATAATATTTTGGCGGTAATCAAAGGTTCAGCGGTAAATTCCGATGGGCATTCTAATGGTCTTACGGCGCCGAACCCTGATGCACAGGTTGACGTTTTACAACGTGCGTATGCTGATGCTGGAGTCGACCCACGCACAGTCGATTACATTGAAGCTCATGGTACAGGCACTATTTTAGGTGATCCCATTGAAGCAACTGCTTTAGGCACGGTACTCGGCGCAGGACGTGAAGCGTATGAACCAATTCTTCTTGGTTCTGCTAAGACGAATTTCGGGCATACAGAATCTGCTGCCGGTGCTGCCGGTTTGATTAAAACTGTGCTGGCAATGCAAAACAATATTCTGCCGGCATCATTAAACTTCACCAGCCCTAACCGTTATGTTGACTTTGATACACAGCGTTTAGAAGTAATTGAAGACCCACGGGAATGGCCAGAATATTCGGGTAAGAAAATTGCTGGTGTGTCAGGTTTTGGTTTCGGCGGAACAAATGCACACATGGTGCTAAGTTCTTTCGACGAAGCTGAGTACGGTGCAGCAACAGCTGTACTGCCACAACTTGCTGATGCTAACGCGGTAGCATTGCCAGTTTCTGGTTTATTGCCCTCGCGTCGTCGAGATGCTGCCGCTGCTTTGGCTGACTTTTTAGAAGGTCGTGTAGATAAAGATCTTGTTCCGATTGCACGTAGCTTAGCTAGACGTAATCATGGTCGTTCTCGTGCAGTTGTTCAGGCAGATACTGTGGTAGATGCTATCAAGCGTTTGCGTCAGGTTTCTGAAGGAAAAGTATCGGTTGGTATTTCTTCAGCAGATGCTCCATCAACTCAAGGGCCGGTTTTTGTATATTCAGGTTTTGGTTCACAACATCGCAAAATGGTGAAAGAACTTGTAAGTACCTCTGAGTTCTTTAGACGACGCTTAGAAGAACTTGATCAGATAGTTGAATTTGAATCTGACTGGTCAATTCTTAATCTGGTGCTTGATGACGAACAAACCTATGGCACTGAGACTGCACAGGTAGCAATTACAGCTATTCAAATTGCACTGACGGATTTGCTAGCCCAATGTGGGGCAAAACCTGCTGCTGTGATGGGCATGTCTATGGGGGAGATTGCGGCTGCATATGCTGCCGGTGGCCTCAGCGATAAAGACGCAATGCTTATTGCTTGCCATCGTTCTCGGCTCATGGGTGAAGGAGAGAATTCTTTAACCGAAGACCAGTTAGGTGCTATGGCCGTAGTCGAATTCTCAGTCACAGATCTTGATGATTTTATTGCTGAGAATCCAGATTTCGCTGGTATCGAGCCAGCAGTTTACGCTGGGCCTGGTATGACCACAGTTGGTGGCCCGCGTGAGGCAGTGGTACGGCTTGTTGAAAAATTAGAAAGCGAAGAAAAATTTGCTCGCTTACTTAATGTGAAAGGCGCTGGGCATACAAGTGCAGTTGAACCTTTATTAGGAGAATTGGCTGCAGAAACCGCTGGTATTGAGCCAAAACCATTGCAGATACCGTTGTTTAGCTCCGTTGATCGTGGCGTCGTTTATCCAATAGGATCAGTAGTGCATGATAGTGACTATTGGTTGCGGTGTACCCGTCAAGCAGTGTGGTTCCAAGATGCTACTGAGCAGGCATTTGCTGCAGGGCACACCATGCTAGTAGAAATCTCACCTAATCCAGTATCGCTGATGGGCATGATGAGTACTGCATTTAGTGTTGGTAAATCAGATGCGCAGTTGTTGTATGCACTCAAGCGTAAAGAATCTGAAACGGCCACAATTCGTGATCTGTTAGCAAAAATGTATGTTTCTGGTGCGGACATTGATTTCATGCAGATATATGGCAGTGGTGAGGTCATTAATGCTCCAGGGATTCAGTGGCGTAAACAGCGTTATTGGACTAACGCTCGTCCTGCTTCTGGACAGGCTCCGTCGTTACCAGGAACAAAGGTTACTTTGCCAGGTGGTAGTACTGCTTTTACCACTCAAGCAGAAGTGGCACCATCATCTGTTGCCCTTATTGAGGCTGCAGTAGAAGCACTTTCTCCCGGTGCATCTTTAGTTGCGATTGAAGAACCGGGGACTTTGCCGCCTTCGGGTGAGGTGACTACAGTTGCACAACGCAATGTGGGTGGTCTTAGTGTTTCTGTTTACTCAGTTATTGGTGATAAAACCATTCTGGTTGCAGAAGGTTTTGCAGCTTCGGCTCAGTTAAATTTATCTGTGCCAGAGAAGACAATAGTGGAAGCGCCTTTAGTAGAAGCACCACTAGATATTGTTGGTGAATCTCTGCAATGGGATCCAGCAAGTGGCGAAACTGTTGAAGCTCGTATGCGTGCGATTGTTTCTGAGGCCATGGGCTACGACGTTGAGGATCTTCCTCGTGAATTGCCATTGATCGATCTTGGTTTGGATTCATTGATGGGAATGCGGATTAAAAATCGTATTGAGCATGACTTCCAGATTCCGCCCTTGCAGGTACAAGCGTTACGTGATGCTTCGGTAGCTGATGTTGTAGTTCTTGTCGAAGAATTAGTCAGCGACCGTAGCAGTAATCCTAAGGCCAATAACAGTGCTATAAGTGAGCAAGATTTGGATGTACGCACTGATAGTGAGCATAAACAGGATGGTCAATTCTTATCGACGAAAGAAAAATCTTCTGAGACACAAGGCGTAGGCGTAGCACCACGGGATGCTTCAGAGCGGCTTGTGTTTGCTACCTGGGCAGGAATTACTGGTGCAGCAGCTGCTGGGGTAACAAGTCAGCTTCCTAATATTGATGAAGTAACTGCCGAGCAGATTGCCCAGCGATTAAGTGAGCGATCGAACGTAGAAATTAGCCTTGCACAGGTTCTTGAGGCTGAGACTTTGGAGCCATTGGCTACTTTGGTGCGTGCAGGTTTAGAAACCGAAGTAGAGGGCAATATTCGTGTTTTACGTGCCCGCCCTGAAGGTTCTACTGCACCTGCCGTTTTTATGTTCCATCCAGCTGGTGGTTCTTCGGTGGTCTATCAGCCGTTGATGCGCCGTTTACCAGCTGAGGTGCCGGTGTATGGCGTTGAACGGCTCGAAGGTGATTTATCTGATCGTGCAAGCCAGTACATTGATGAAATAAAACAGTATTCTGATGGTTTACCAGTGATTTTAGGTGGTTGGAGTTTTGGTGGTGCCTTGGCATATGAGGTCGCCTACCAGCTTCAGGATACCGATGTAGAGGTTGCAACAATCGCATTGTTGGACACAGTGCAACCAAAGAATCCAATTCCAAACACTATGGAAGAGACAAAAAAGCGTTGGCAACGTTATTCTGCTTTCGCAAAGAAGACCTATGGTTTGGATTTGCCGGTTCCATTTGAACTCCTTGAGACCGCAGGCGAAGAAGCGTTATTGACTATGATGAGTGAGTTCTTAGCAAATACCGATGCTTCAGAGCATGGTTTGGCGGCAGGAGTTCTTGAGCACCAGCGCGCATCATTTGTTGATAATCGAATTCTCGATTCACTAGATATGCAACGGTGGGCAGATGTGAAAGTTCCGGTTATCTTATTCCGCGCAGAACGTATGCACGATGGCGCGATTGAATTGGAACCAGCCTATGCAGAAATTGCCGAAGATGGTGGTTGGTCGAGTATCGTTGAAGAGCTGGATATTGTTCATCTTTCCGGTGATCATCTTGCTGTCCCGGATGAGCCGGAAATCGGTAAAGTAGGTATGGCGCTAACTAAGCGAATTAACGAACTACAAGACAAGAAATAGGAAACCAAGTCCAATAAAAGGTGGATCTAGTGAGCTTGAATACCACAGCAGAAAAGCTGGCAGATCTTCGCGCGCGTCTTGAGAAAGCACAAGACCCCGGCAGCGAAAGAGCACGTCAGCGTCGTGATGAGGCAGGTAGAACAACCCCTCGTCAGCGCATTAATAGATTGCTTGATCCAGGTTCTTTTGTTGAGATTGGCGCGCTAGGACGTATGCCTGATAACCCGGATGCACCATATACTGATGGTGTTGTAACTGGTTATGGACGTATCGATGGGCGTCCGGTGGCTATCTATGCACACGATAAAACGGTTTTTGGTGGCTCAGTTGGGTTAACCTTTGGTCGTAAAGTCTGTGAAATTATGGATATGGCTATCAAAATCGGTTGTCCGGTTATTGGTATTCAAGATTCTGGTGGCGCACGTATTCAAGATGCTGTGACATCGTTGGCAATGTATTCAGAGATTGCTCGTCGGCAGTTGCCTTTATCTGGTCGTAGTCCACAGATTTCTATCATGATGGGTAAATCTGCTGGTGGTGCTGTGTATGCTCCGGTAACTACTGACTTTGTGGTGGCTGTTGATGGCGAGGCTGAAATGTATGTCACCGGCCCGGCAGTGATTAAGGAAGTTACTGGTGAGGTTATTACTTCCGCGGAACTCGGTAGTGCGCGTCAACAGGAGCTTAACGGTAACGTATCTTATGTTGCTAGTGATGAGGAAGATGCTTTTAACTGGGTACACGATTTACTTGATCGACTACCATTAACATGCAACGATCCGTTGCCAGTTTTTGCTGCTCCAACAGATGAAGAAGTAGCTCATGCTGCAGAACTGGATACATTTATGCCAGATGATTCTAATGCTGGCTATGACATGCATGATCTGTTAAGCAAAATCTTTGACGACGATGATCTGCAAGAAATTCAGCCTAATTACGCGCCTAATATTATTACCACTTTGGCGCGTATCGACGGCCGCAGTGTTGGTGTTATTGCCAGCCAACCATTGGAATTTGCCGGCTGTATTGATGCAGACGCTGCAGATAAAGCAGCGCGTTTTATTCGTATTTGCGATGCCTACAATATTCCACTGCTTTTTGTCGTAGATACGCCAGGTTATTTACCTGGCGTGGATCAAGAAAAAGTTGGCTTGATTCACCGCGGAGCTAAACTTGCCTTTGCACTTGTTGAAGCCACTGTTCCGAAAATATCGCTGATTGTTCGCAAAGCTTATGGTGGCGCTTATGCGGTTATGGGATCAAAAAACTTAACTGGTGATATTAACTTGGCTTGGCCAACCGCACAGATTGCTGTGATGGGTGCCGCCGCAGCGTCTGTGATGATTCAAGGTAAAGCACTTGAAGCAATTGATGATCCTGAGCAGCGTGCTGCCGCTAAGAAGCTATTTATGGATTTCTATGATCAGAATATGACTAGCCCATATACAGCAGCTGAACAAGGTTATCTCGATGCTGTTATTGAGCCAAACCAAACCCGGATTATTTTGCGACGAGCATTGCGTCAACTAGAAGGAAAACACGAACACGATATAGATAAGAAGCACACTATTTCGCCAATGTAGTCTAAGCAAGTAATACAAAGAAAATAAAAACAGGTGTTATACGTGTATAGATACGTACAGCACCTGCTAATTTTTAGACTATGACGGTTACTGTTTTATTAACAGGATTTGAACCTTTCGCTGGAGCGACTATCAATGAATCGTGGTTGGCAGTACAAGCCGCTAAACAGATTATTGAGTCGCAGCGAGATTCTAAGGTTTATAGTGAGGAACTTCCGGTGGAATTTCATACTGCCGGCAGTATTCTTACTAAACGTGTTGCAGAGCTGAAACCACAGATCGTGGTCGCCTGCGGTCTAGCTAATGGGCGAAAAACCGTCAGCATTGAAAGAGTTGCTATCAATATTCGTGATGCAGCTATTGCTGATAACACTGGAAATCAACCTATCGACGAAGCGATAGTTACCGGTGGCGACGTAGGTTACTTTACGACGCTGCCGATAAAACGATGCATGCAGGTATTAAAAGAACATGATCTTCCGGTAAACATTTCTCAGACTGCGGGAACCTATGTGTGTAATGAGGTCTTTTATACTCTGATGCGTACTATAAACGCACAAAAACATCCAGCTCGTGCTGGGTTTGTACATATACCTGCCCAAAAAGATCTTATTATCAGCGAATGCGCCACAGCGCTTGCACTGATTGTAATAACTACGCTTGACTCGCTTAACAGTGAAGATGCTTGCTTAGCGGGTGGCGCCATTTACTGATAATAAGTAATGCTTGTAGGTCTAGTGATTAGCCACTTGAACCATAACAGCTCGGCGAACAGTATCTTGGCATTCGAGTAAAATCCGTCGCAAAGCAGTGGGAAGCTCTTGAGCAAGGAGCACATCGGTTTCTGCAATAGATTGCTGAACCTGTGGATATAAACCACGAATAAGTTTATTAGCGATCTCGATAGGGTGTTGGCTCCATATAGTAGGAATCATGGTGAAGAAACGAGAAAATAGTGGTGCGCGTAGCTCATCATGGCCGGGGGAATTATAGGCGGCAATAAGCGCATCTAATTCTGCATTAGACCATGAGTTAGGCCTAATTATCTCATTAAAAATGGTTTCTTTTAGTTCTGCTCGTGGGAAACTATGTTGCGCCCGTAAGAAAGATACCTGGCCACTGAGTGTGTTATCGTGACGCAATTCTTGTTCAAGTTCAATATCGGTTATATCATCGCGGGCAGCAAGCGCTGCCAAAATAGACCACCGGATATCTGGTGATAAGTCTAATCCTTCGATTTCTGCGCGAAGAATAGCACGTAACTCAAGTGAACCTGGTGTTGGTTTAGCAGCAAGCGCACTGATAGCAGATCGTGCGAGGACAAGTTGAGCATCAGAACCTGGTAACGCATCTTTAAGCTGTGACCAGAGTTTTTCCGAGAATCGTTCTTGTTCCTGAACACGTGTTTTTTCGCTTGTGAACATTTGTGATGCATAGTCTGCATGGTTGAGTATGCGTGCAGAAATACTTGGATTTGTTTCTTTTCCGCAATGCTTAAGCACTGCAGTGATGAAATCAGAAACAGATAATTGTCCATCACGGGTCAGATTCCACAGTGCAGTCCAGATAACAGCTCTAGAAAGTCCGTCATCGATTTTACTGAGATGCTCAAGTGCAGTCGATAGTGAGTGTTGATCGAAAGCAATTTTGGCGTAGGTATGATCACCATCGTTAAGCAAAACAAGATCTGGGGCATCAAGACCAATAGCATCAGCGACAGAAGTCATACTATCTTCTACAAATACGTCAAGAAGATGAGTACGGGTTAGTTGTGAATCGTTGAGCTTATACAATCCGATATCAATTCGATGTGGGCGTTGCATTGCTTCGGAAGTTAGGTGCACCTTTAGCGAGGCAATCTTTCCGTCAACGATTTCTAGTTGTGGGGTTAATTTATCAATTCCGGTGCTCAGCAACCATTTATTACTCCATATATCAAGGTTGCGATCAGTATGATTTTTTAGCACTGCGAGTAAGTCGGTAAAAGTTGCAGAAGAAAAAGGGTAAGTAGCAAAGTATTCTTTTGCTGCGTCGTAGAATTGTTCTCTACCAACAAAATGGACTAATTGTTTTAGCACAGAAGCACCTTTGGCATAGGTGATGCCATCAAAGTTTTGACGTGCTGCATCGACATCATTAATGGTTGCCTTAATTGGGTGTGTGCTAGGAAGTTGGTCTTGTTCGTACGCCCAATTTTTACGATTGCCAGCGAAATCAACCCAGGCATTAGTAAAACGAGTTGCTTCTACTGAAGCATCGGCTCCCATAAACTCAGCGAAAGATTCTTTTAACCACAGGTCATCCCACCATTGAGGTGTTACCAAATCACCAAACCACATATGGCTCATCTCATGCAAAATAGTATTTGCACGTGCTGCGTGTTGGGCATCGGTTGCTTGAGATCGAAAAACGTAAGTCTCAGTAAAAGTAACGAGGCCTGGGTTTTCCATGGCACCAATATTATATTCTGGTACAAAAATAGAATCGTATTTACCCCAAGGATAGGCAAAGCCAAAGGCAGCATCGAAATAGCTGAGACCTTGTTGAGTAATCTCAAGTATTTTATCATCAAGATATTCAAACATGGATTGTCTGGTCCAGGCGCCTAGCTCGATGCGCTGACCTTGTGGTGATACCCAGCTACTTGTTTTTGCCTTATAGCAGCCTGCTGCAAAACAGGTGAGATAAGTAGATAGCGGAGGCGTTTCAGCAAAATGATATGTGGTGGTATCTGCATGGGTAGTAGAGGAGACAACTGGTTGGTTACTTAGTGCTATCCATTCTGAGGGAACAGTCATTGAAACTTGGATATGAGCTTTAAGATCTGGTTGATCGAAACATGGGTAAATCCGACGAGCATCACTAGGTTCTAGGTGGCTGTAGAGATATGTTTCATTATCTGCACTATCGACGAAACGATGTAGCCCTTGGCCAGTCCGGCTATAAAAACTTGTACTGTGGATTTTTATTTCAAATTTTGTATTTGTCGGTAGCGTCGTGAGTTTTATCCGTGAGCCATCGAAGACTATTTCTTGTTCTTGACCATTGATACTAATGAAATCAACTTGTTCGCCCAGGTAATCGAGGAAAGTTGTGTCGGTTGTACTGTCTAATGTGATGGTAGTAGTAACTGGAAAAGTTACTGCGGTACGAGCTTTACTGAGATCTAAATTAATGTGATAGCGATTGATGTTGAGAGTAGCGCTACGGTGTGTAGCATCGCTGAATTTTAAACTTTTTTCAGTCATGGGTGTTAACTTAGTCTTCGGTTCAGCGATATGGCATTTGTAACTGGAAAGAAGTGGGTGTTATTGCGCACGTCGATGTACTAGAAGAGCAACACCACGCCAACCTAGAAGTAAAAATCCTGACATAGTGGTAGCAACAATAATAAAAGACCAATGGGGAAATGCACTATGTCGGATACCCCAAATAATGAGACCAGTAATAGCGGTGCACAACCAAATGAGAACACCGTTTTTGCCACGGTTGCTTATAAGCCATCCAAGAAGCGTGCCAAGTGCGAATGGCCAAAACGTATTGAATATTGCGGTTATATCAACTCCACCATGAGCAGCTCGGGCAAGAAAAGCGAAGAAAAATATGGCAATTAAATCCATACCAAGTATTTTCATATTCATTCCTTTTGAGTAGAGCTAATCTTTAGCAGTTTTAAGACGAGGAAGCGGATGCTGTTGTATCTGTTGTTGCTTCGGTATTAACAATGACACGAACACCACCACGAGTAACTGTATAAAAATATATTGCCCAGCCTAGTGCTGTGATGAGAGCAAAAGAGATAATCCGGTAAATAAAAACAGCACCGAATGCATTTGTAGCAGTCATACCTACGGCGACCAGACTAGCTGTCATAGCAGCTTCAACAGGGCCAAGACCTGCTGGAGTAACGTTTGCCGTGCCCACAATTTTTGCAGTGACAAATGCTAATGTTATGCCCAAAATACTAGGTATTTCATGGGTTCTTTCTAATCCCGGAGCAACTCCAGTGATCGCCCAGATGCATAACCAAACGGAGATAATATCAAAAAGCCAGTTCAATAAGGAAAGTAGTGAAATAATGCGAAACTTGCTGGCTGGAAGTGTTACCTTTCCTATTTGTTGCAGGTGGGTGTGCAGAGTTTTTTCTGCAGCGGCGGTATCCCGACGAAAAAATTTACTAACAGTGCGTACCACTGGTGATAAATATTTTTCTAATTTAGTGGGGTTTTTTGATGCCCAGAGCAATAGAAGAGCTAGTCCAATAAGAATAATAGCTGAGCCTAAAAGCGGTAGAATTGAAAATTTTGCGCCTAGAAAAATAATTGCAATAAGGCCGAGTGCAATAAGCCAGACAGTAGATATGCTTCCCGAGACAACAATAAACCAGGAAGAGATAACGGCATTAACACCCCAGGTACGTAATGTATGAAATTGGTACACCGTAGAGATTGCGGCACCGCCAGGAAAAGTAGTTGACCAAGCATTTGCAATAAAGGTTAGCTTCATCGTTTTTTTAAGCGATATTGGTGAACCACCTGCCAACAGTAGTAGACGCATTACTTCCGCCATACATACTAAAGAGGCAATGATTGATAGAAAAGCAACCAAAAGCAGCCATGGGTTTGCCTGCGTAACTTGCTGGTAGCCATCACTTAGGAAGGGCATTTTATCTCGCAACAGAAAAGCTGCTACGACAATGACTACCAGTGGGCTAAGGAAACGAACCCATTTGTTTTGCAAAAATTTCATCAATGTCTAAGTATTGTTCTCTCGTTTCTGCATTTGCTTGAGCAACTCGCTAAATGGGATGAGTTCATTATCTTGACTAGCAACGCGTCCACCACGAGTGGCCTGATTTGGAACAATCGGTTGGGCAGTAAAAATACTATTTTCGTCGCTGTGTGTTTCGGTAACGGGTTCTTCTGATGAGGAGGTTTCTTTAGAAATTGTAGGTTGAACAGCAGATGCTGCTGATGGCTTAGTATCTGCTGGCGGATTATCATCGCCGAAGACTACCTCATCGGAAAGGAAAATATCATCATCCGGTTCAGATATCGTTGATCGAGTTTCCATTGCTGCAGCGCGTGTCAGCTGAGTGGTAGTAGTTCGCTCTTTATACGTACTAGGCAGCGGTAACGATACTTCGGTTGTATCTTCCATGGATGGAGTCAGAACCGGTTGCGTATTGTGTGCTGGAAGAAATTCTGCTGATTGATGTGTCTGATGTAGTTGCACATTATTATGGCCAAGCTTATCGGCAGCTACTTTTACACAACGCGGTGCCCACCAGTTATCTTCTTTGAGAAGATGCATTACAGCGGGAACAAGCAGCATACGAATAATGGTGGCGTCGAAAAGCAAAGCGAAAATCATGCCAAAAGCAATGTATTTCATCATGACGATTTCCGAGAAACCGAAGGCTCCGCACACTACGATCATAATGAGCGCAGCAGCTGTAATAATGCCACCGGTATGAGCAGTACCATATTTAATTGCTTCATCGGTACTTTCGTCATTTTCTCGTGCCTCAACCATTCGTGATACCAGAAAGACTTCATAGTCAGTGCTTAAACCGTAAACGATGGACATAATGAGTACGAGAACGGGGCTCATAAGCGGGCCTGCCGTGAAATTAAAGATATTGGTTCCAACACCATCAACGAACATCAGCGTTAACAGACCAAGGGTTGCCCCCATACCTAATACGGTCATAATGATTGCTTTTGCCGGTAGGATCAACGAGCCAAATACCAGTGCCATGAGGACAAAAGTGGCAACGATAATATAAGTTGCCATCCAAGGGAGCTTTTCAAATAGAGCTTCGATGGATTCAACTTCCATAGCCGGTGTGCCACCAATATAAACGCTCACCCCATTGGGAACATCTAAGGTACGTAGTTGTTCAACAACGGAAGCATTATTTTCCCGGTTTTCAATGCCAGCAGAAAGTACTGTTGTACCATCGACAGTGGCAGAACTTGCCGAGAAGCGACCAGTTAATCCGGTAACTTGGTTTGCTTGTTGAAAAATATCTACTAACTGTTCGTTGCTGGCATTAGTGATTACCAGTTTGATGGGGTCAGTGCGGAATTCTGGGAATTCTTGATCGAATTTTTGTTGGGCAACACGCACATCATTTGTTGGTGGCAAGTAGGTTTCGTTGATGCCACCGAATTTTACGCCGACCAATGGTACCGATAGTGCAATAAGCAAGATAATAAGTCCACTGGTGACTAATATCGACCGCTTCATTGCCCATTGTGGCAGTCGGTACCACCAGGTGTCTTCTAAGCGTCGTGCTGTGCGTGAGCCGCGTCGAATAGACCATAAATCAATTCGATGGCCTAGAAGGCCGAAAAGGGAAGGTAACACTGTAATAGATAACAGTGCGGCAAGCCCGACTGCACTAATTGCTCCATAAGCAACAGATTTTAGGAAGGCTTGTGGGAAGATGAGTAAACCAGAAAGTGCTACTGCAACCATAGCTGCAGAAAAGACTACGGTTTTACCTGCAGTTACTGTAGTAATTCTGACCGCATCAGGTACATTGTGCCCGTTATCTAGTTCCTCGCGGAAACGCGAAACCATAAAAAGACCGTAGTCGATGGCAAGACCAAGACCTAAAAGCGTGACGACGGATTGTGCAAACACATTGACTTGGGTAAAACCAGCTAATAATGAGAGCATTCCGAGTGAACCCAAAATGGATAAGCCACCGACAATGAGCGGCATACCTGTGGCAACAACTGATCCAAAAACAAGAAGTAATAGTAGTGCGACTGCAGGAAGGGCATAGATTTCTGCGCGTTGAATATCACGAGCCATGCCGGCATCTAAAGCATCTGCAACAGCAGTAGCACCTGCTACTTGTACATTGATGCCTTCAAATTGTGGTGAAAGGTCTTCTTGAATGATGCGAAAATCTTTTAGTGTTTGTTCATCGTCACCATGAAGAGCAACGGCAGCAAATGCTGTTGTTCCATCATCAGATTTGAGTCGCGGATTGCGATTATCAAAATAGCTGGTGATGGATTCAATTTGTTGAGGATGATCTTCTTTTAATGTGGTGAGATAATTTTTAATGGCCTCCGATTGTCCACTGTCATCAATATCTGTGGTGGCGCTGAAAAGAAGAATGATATCACCAGAGTTATCGCGTCCAAAAGTCTTCTTTTCAATGGCAGCTGCCATGGTAGAAGAAGAATGAGGATCATCCCATCCTTCCTGGCTCATACGATCTGCTAGCTGCACACCTAAGATGCCGTAGAGCGCAAGAATTGTTGCGATGATAATAGTTGGTACGATTTTTCGGTGCCGGTAGGCAAAGTCGCCCCAAATGGAAAACATGGGCTACTCCTCGTTGCGATTTTTCAGTAGTGCACTTAGTGGGCGAATCGGTTGTAGCCAAGCACCTTCGTCTGGAAGTGAATCGAGACTAATACGAGGCAGAGGTTCTCGGAAAACACCAGGAATATCTTCGAGATCAATGAATTCTAACTCTTCTGAATTAATTGCCCAGGTGGCATGTTCACGGAAACCAATAACCGTAACCGGAATGCCTTGGGCACTTAGTTCTTCGAGACGATCTTTAAAATTTTGCCCGTCGGCACTTGCGACGATAATTCCAGAGAGAACTCCCTCTTCAACACGCTGGTTGATGTGGGCAAGCATATCGGGGTCAACATCGGAATCTTCGGTAAGTTTTGGTTTAGCAAAAACAGCGAAACCGACATTTCGTAATGCTTCTACCCAAGGTCGGATAGGCTCGGTGTTTCCCGGTGTAATGTTGGCAAATACAGTACCTTCGGCAACAACTTTAGAACCCTGTGAGTGGCTAAGTTCTCCGGCTTTAGCTAGCAACCAACGACCAATCGCGTCGAAACGCGGGCGATGTGCTGTTTGTGGGCGACCACCGACAATAGCTCCTAAGCCCATGTCGAGGTTTGGTGCATCCCAAACAAGTAGTGCGATGTGATCGCTGAGGGGCTTATATGAAATATTTTGTTCGTCGCTCATTTAATTGTTGACCTTTCGCCATAGGAATTCGGTGATGGTGTGGTCTTTTTCGAGTCCTTTTCCTTCAAATTTTGTTATTACTTGGCGGTCAACTAATTGCGGGCACTCATTCCAAGGCCAGCCCATATATTCCAAAAGCGGTTCAATTTTGACTAGCTCTGAAATCCATTCGGCATAGTCAGCGTGATCAGTTGCCACATGAAGTACTCCGCCTGGTTTGAGCCGGGAAGCAATCAGATTGAGAACACCGGATTGGATAATGCGACGCTTGTGGTGACGTGCTTTAGGCCATGGATCAGGGAAGAAAATACGTACCCCGTCAAGGCTTTCTGGATTAAACATGCGAGTGAGTACTTCAACGCCATCACCGCGGATCATTCGAATATTGTCGATATCATTGCGCACTATTGAGCCAAGTAATTTGGCAAGACCTGGTTTGTAAAGTTCAACAGCGATGATGTTGGTATCTGATTCAAGTGGTGCCATTGCGGCAGTTGAGGTTCCGGTTCCAGAGCCAATTTCTACAATGGTTCTTTTTGCTTGACGATTAAACCATTGATCAATGTCGATATGTTCATCGGATAGTTCTTTACCAAGGATTGGCCAGTGTTTATCCCATAGTGCTTCCTGGTTATCGGTGAGTGTTCCACGCCTAAAGCTCACCGTGCCCAGGCGTGGATAGTCAAGAGTATTGCCAAATTCGGAATTGAAGTCGGTTTGGAAGCGGCGATTGCTATTGGTTTGGGTATCGTTCACTGGTGTTACCTGCACAGTATTCGTAGGTGTTGGGGCTTTTTGGTGCTTAGATTGTGTGGGCACATGGGTGTGGCCGAGATTGGTAGGGAAATCAGAATTATTAGTATTATCGGAACAAGACATCCCTAATATTCTGCCTTTTTGCAGGATAATGTTCAATATGAACACTCCTGTGATCTATGAGAATTAATTTGGTTTTATTGATTGACTGCTACCAATCGACGGTTTTCTGGTTGCGGATGCACAGCTAGAGATGGTGTATAAAAGGTGAGAATGAAAAAACTTTAACAGTAGGTAAATAAAAAACTGTGTAAATAAATGTTCTTGACTTGTGGGGATCTTGGATCTGCTGATCGAGTATTTTTTAATTAAGTGGTTCATTCAACATTTATTGTGACTGGCACTGCTTACTACGCGTTTTACTGTGCTGCTTAGCGTCATGTATTTGGCACCACTTCTTTTGTGGTGTTTGGTATGGATAATTTTTTATAAGTTTCTCAGAAAGCACTGGTTTTATACGCATTCCATACGCAGATATGTTGCGCGGAAGACGTTGTCGAGTAAGAAGAGTCGACATAGGGAAATGCTATTGCGTGGAAGTAGTGGGTGGGAAAAGTTTTATGTGGATATTGCGGCACATTCGGGTGTGGGAATGTGGCACAGTGATCCGCGATAGTTTCCGTGCTGTGTGGGTATCGGCACAAATGCGACGACATTAAGGTGGTGCAAAACCCCAATATAGGGGTGACATTCTCCCCCGAGATGGTGATAGTTCGGTGGATTGAACTTGTTTGAACTGGGGGTAAGCGCAGGTAATGAAAGTTTGTGATGCGAGCAACATAATCGGTATTTCTTTTGCTATCAGTAGTCGATACCCTGAGTGGTGGAAAAGCCGTATAAGCAAAACCCTATGACAGGAGAATAGGATGTCCACTGTGGCGATCAAGGGGCTAGTAGGAGAAGCCCCAACGGAAAATGAAGCGCTGCTTTCTTGGATTGCAGAAAATGTAGAACTATTCCAGCCTGATCGCGTCGTTTTTGCTGATGGCTCGCAGGAGGAATGGGATAGGCTCACACAGGAACTCGTAGAGGGTGGAACGCTTATTCGTTTGAATGAACAAAAGCGTCCAAATAGCTTCCTGGCTCGATCAAATCCCAACGATGTTGCTCGTGTTGAATCCCGTACATTTATTTGTTCAGAGTTGGAAGAGGATGCCGGCCCGACGAATAACTGGGTGCAGCCACAGACTATGAAGGCTGAAATGCGGGAGCATTTCGCCGGTTCCATGAAAGGGCGCACCATGTATGTGGTTCCTTTTTCCATGGGGCCGATTGATTCGGATGATCCAAAAATCGGTGTGCAGCTCACCGATTCGGCTTATGTAGTGCTTTCCATGCGCATCATGACCCGTATGGGCAGTGTGGCGCTTAATCGTTTAGGCAATGGTGATTTCGTTCGGTGTCTGCATACGGTTGGTATGCCTTTGGCACCTGGTCAGCAAGATGTTCCTTGGCCATGCAATGAAACCAAGTACATCACGCATTTTCCTGAGACCAAGGAAATTTGGTCGTATGGTTCTGGATATGGCGGAAATGCAATCTTGGCCAAGAAATGCTTTGCATTGCGTATTGCTTCGGTTATGGCTAAAGAGGAAGAGTGGATGGCTGAGCACATGCTCATCTTGAAGCTAACAAGCCCAGAAAACAAGGTTTATCACATTGCTGCTGCGTTCCCATCTGCATGCGGAAAAACAAACCTGGCTCTTATCCGACCAACCTTAGATAATTGGAAGGCTGAGGTTATCGGCGATGATATTGCGTGGTTGCGTTTTGGCGATGACGGTTACCTGTATGCAATTAATCCTGAGAATGGTTTCTTTGGTGTCGCACCGGGTACCAATTATGCATCGAACCCAATGGCAATGCAGACGATGGAACCAGGAAATACCTTGTTTACAAACGTTGCTCTCACAGACGACGGTGATGTTTGGTGGGAGGGGCTCGAAGGTGAGCATGAGCATCTCATTGACTGGTTAGGTAATGATTGGACTCCAGAAAGTGGCACCGATGCTGCTCATCCGAATTCACGTTATGCGGTGGCAATAGATCAGTGCCCGATTGCGGCTAAAGAGTTTAATGATCCGCATGGGGTTAAAATTGATGCCATCTTGTTTGGTGGCCGTCGCCCAGATACGGTTCCTCTGGTTACTCAGAGTTTCGATTGGGAACATGGCACAATGATAGGCGCCTTGTTGGCTTCCGGACAGACGGCTGCTGCTGAGGGCGTGGTTGGCGCTTTGCGTCATGATCCAATGGCCATGTTGCCGTTTATTGGTTACAACGTTGGTGATTATTTCCAGCATTGGATTAACATGGGCAAGAAGGGTGGTAATAAGATGCCATCAATCTTCTTGGTTAACTGGTTTAGGCGTGGCGACGATGGACGTTTCTTGTGGCCAGGTTTCGGTGAGAATACTCGAGTGCTCAAGTGGATTGTGGATCGCATTGAAGGACGTGTTGGCGCTGACGAAACAGTGGCAGGTTATACCGCGCGTGCTGAAGATCTTGATTTAAGTGGTTTAGCTACCCCGATTGAAGATGTTCGTGAAGCCTTGAGCGCACCGGCAGAACAGTGGGTTTCCGATGTCGCTGATGGCGAGGCCTACCTGCATTCTTTGGGTGAAAAAATCCCTGCTGAAGTGCTCGGTCAGCTTGATCGGTTGAAGGAACGCGTTCAGACGGCACAGTAAGAACAATAAAATGATATGAAAATATGCTTAATTAAAGCTGAGCGTAGTAATATGCTTTAAAGATGACTGGAGAGTCATTAGGCATCTATGTGGGTGGTAAGAGTAGTCTTGCCACCCACATAGTATTTCTGGAATAAATGCTGCTAAAAGAAGAAAATGTTTAGGCTTTCGATGAGTGTTTGCGCAAAACAATAACAAGATTGCTGACAAGAAATTCACGCACGAGCGGAACCCGAACTAACCACCATGCCCATGACGGGTGATAGCGTGGAAAAAACAATTCCACTTCTGCCCCTGGTACTTGTTGAGCCCAGTGAATTCCAGCAGCGCAGGAAACGTCGAAAAGCGAGGTACCAAAAACATTTTTCGGGCTATGTCCATGGATGCGGGTGTAGCGATTACGTGCATATTCGCCACCAATATAGTGTGCGAGCAGGCCAGTTTCATGCCCGCCAAAAGGACCAAGCCATACTGTGTAGCTGATAACACATAACCCGCCGGGAGCAGTGACCCGCAGCATTTCTTCGCCCATTTTCCATGGGTTAGCAATATGTTCTGCTACGTTCGAGGAATAAACGGTATTGAAACTATTATCGTGAAAAGGCAATGCGGTTCCGTCGCCACGCACACTATTTGCAACGGTAATTCCAGCAGCAGACATTTCACCTGCGTCTGGTTCTAAGGCGATATATGTTGCCCCGGCTTTTTCAAATGATGCTGCAAAATAACCTGGTCCGCCGCCAACATCGAGCACTCGATGCCCGGTGATATCGGTGTTATTAATATCGTGTTGCAATGCTTTAATCATTGCTGCAGTATCGCTAGCTAGGTGAGAGTAAAAAACATCGGGTTCTTTTTGTTCTACACGTACATCACGAAGCAGCCCATAAGAGCGTCTTAGCGTGGCCATAGAACGCAGTCGTGCAAAAGTGGGCGAAGATGGGGCACCTTTTTTAAATCGCACGCGAGGTATTCCTAGAAAGAAATTCCGGAATGATTCTTTATACTGCACCCATGTCATGAGTTACTAGCGTACAAAGTGCTGATGAGAAAAACGAAAATACTTAAAAACACTTAAATGAGCACGAAGGTTGCTAAAAACGATGAGTCTTTGCTGCCAGTTACCAAGAAATATCTAACGCCTAAGTTGTAGTCATCATAATTAAATTATTCGTTCTTCGTTATTATTTGGGCAAGTTGTTAGAGTGGTAGTTCTTATGAAAATCCTTCTTTTGTGCTGGCGAGATTCTACCCACCCGCAAGGTGGTGGAAGTGAGCGGTACTTAGAAAGGGTTGCGTCGTATTTAGTTAAAAGTGGTCATGAGGTTATTTATCGCACCTCATCGTTTACTGATTCACCGTATCGTAGCTATCGGGATGGTATTTGGTTTTCGCGTCGTGGTGGAAAATTCGGTGTGTATATGCATGCTGCTTTAGCTATGTTAGCTGGCCGGGTTGGCTTAGGTATTGCTCGTAACGTGGATGTCGTTGTGGATACTCAAAATGGAATTCCATTTTTTGCTCGTTTTTTTTCTGGCCGGCCAACTATTTTATTAACACATCACTGCCACCGAGAACAATGGCCAGTTGCTGGTCCATTTTTATCTCGGCTGGGGTGGTTTCTAGAATCGGTTGTTTCCCCGTTCGTTCATCGCGGTATGTCATATGTGACTGTGAGCGCACCAAGTAAAGAGGAATTAGTTGAGCTTGGGGTTAGGGAAGCGGATATTTCAATTATTCGCAATGGAGTAGATCCAATTCCTAGTTTTGTTCCTATTTTGCCTAATGACCAGCGAATACACCTTGTTACTTTGTCGCGTTTGGTGCCGCATAAGCATATTGAAGATGCTATCGATGTGATTGAAGATCTTGATGTTGTGCTCGATGTAATTGGTTCTGGCTGGTGGGAAGATGAATTACGAGCATACGCGCAGCGTAAAGGAGTAAGCGGGAAAGTTATTTTCCATGGTCAGGTCACTGAAGACTATAAGCATGCGCTTCTTGATCAAGCAGCGTTGCACCTTATGCCATCAAGAAAAGAAGGCTGGGGGCTTGCGGTTATTGAAGCAGCTCAACACGGGGTACCTACAATCGGTTATACCCAATCTGGTGGATTACGAGATTCCATCGAAGATAACGAAACCGGAGTACTTGTTGATACTCCGCAAGAATTATCGCAAGCAGTAAAAACTTTGCTTGACGACGCTTCCTATCGCAAAAAACTAGGCGAACGTGCCAAATTAAAAGCGCATAGTTACTCCTGGGAAGAAACCGGAAAGCAATTTGAAGCCTTACTCAAAGAACTATTGACGAA
The DNA here is from genome assembly GCF_000980835.1 of Corynebacterium kutscheri. Classification (NCBI taxonomy): domain Bacteria; kingdom Bacillati; phylum Actinomycetota; class Actinomycetes; order Mycobacteriales; family Corynebacteriaceae; genus Corynebacterium; species Corynebacterium kutscheri. Next base: position 2,145,150 of record NZ_CP011312.1, on the reverse strand, counting down.
TACGCATAGTGCGTCTTCGTGATAGCCACCATAGGATAAAAATAACAAGAGGATTAAACGTCCACGCGATAACCAAAGCTAGTCCCAGTAGATAGAACTGATCATGCTTAACTGGCGCATTGCCAGTCGCATACGGTTGGTCGTCGATAATAATCCACGAAATTCCTTCCATATCGCCTTTGATAGCTTGTTGGTAACGCTGACTGGGAGGATCAATAATTTTATTATCAATGCTGAGTTGACCAGATTCAACGGTATCAGTTGCTTTTGACCACGGGTTTACGATGACGCGTTCGTCGTATTGACGGAGCGTATGGGTATCTATAACTAGCGCGGTGCCAGGAAGCTCATACCATGATCCAGTTTCAATAGGCTTTAATGCCGATACTGCTAGTGGGGCATCAGGTATTTGGAGGATAGCAAGACACAATACAAGAGGAGCCAAGAATTTTTGCTGGTTGTTCTGGGTATTTTGTGCAGTTTTATAAGCTATGGTTACCTGTCCAGCAGCAGCAACTAGTCCAGGGATAAGTAGTAAACATAGTTTCTGGGAATCACGAAATAATGCCATCCCTGGAATAGAGAGTAACTGGGGGAAAAGCCATAATGCGGTCATCTCCCCAAGACCAAAGATAGCTAATATCCGTAGTCGAGAAGGCATAAAAATAAAAAGTATCGAAAAAAGTATTACGCCACAGAGCGCGAACCCATATGAACGAGATGCTGGTACTACAGAGGCATTCCATATCCCGCCAAGACCAAGTATGCTGCCAAACCAACCAACATAGGTTTCTGCCCGAGCGAAAAATATTGTGCTGGTAGCAGAAGCTGCTGGCCTAGCTATGATGCTAGGAATAAGCCACGGTAAAAAGATAATAATTCCATAGCCAAACAGAATCCACCGTCGGATTTTTAAATCATGCACAATCCAATAACGAGGCGCACAAACTAACGCAACTACTAAGGCAATAACCGCTCCAGTAGGTGTAAGCGAACAAAGCCACATAATGAGCAGCACAGGATAAAACTGAAAACGCAACACATAAAGTGCTGGTAAAAGAAAAGCGACGATTACTAAAGACCAATGTCCTTGGAGTAAACGTTCAATAACAAAAGGGTTCCACAAACACACAGTTATTGCTGCGGCTTTTGTCCACCTGGAGTTACCTAAGCGTGCTGCTGCCCAAGCTCCTAGTGCCGCTGAGCCAAAGAGCATAATGCGCACAATCCAACTAGCTGGAAAAATAATACTTACTAATGCGAGAAAACCATCTTGTGGGGTGTTACGTGCCGCAAGATCACCAGCGCCTACCGATGCGCGGGTAAGCGCCATATCATCAAGGACCACCATATCGCGCAACAGAAGCACCCCAGGAAAAAACAGTGGCCACAAAAGTGCCACGATAAGTGCTGTGGCATAGACGATTAATGGGTTGAGCGAGGAGCAATATTTTTTAAAAAGTTGAAACCGCATACTGGCTACCTCAATCCACTGCACATCTTTTGTATCGTTTTTTAAAAGTCAGCGATTTTTGAGGTACTGACGCAGCGCAACCAGAATAAAGAAGCCAGCAATAAGTTGGGCAATGAAGGCAAAAATTTGTAGATTACGTAGCGTTTGTACCACTGGTTGTGCCTGTGCCCAGGCTTCTTGTTGTGTTTGTGCATCCCATTGTGAGGTCGTCGCTAAGATTGTGCGGTACTCGTCTTGGCCCACTCGAGCTGTTTCTAGAGCTTCGGCAGGATTGCGAGCATAGAAAATAAAAATCTTTTCCTGCTGGTTAACAATAACGCCGCTTTTAGGCTCCACCCATATTCTGCGATCGACAGTGTAATAAGGTTTGAGTATGACATTTTCTGATCCGCCTTCGGGATAAAAACGTGCGGCAGTACCACTTATATGCATTGCGTCAACGACCGCGCGTTGGCTTTCGGTGAGATCATTAATGGTGGGGGTATTGCTGGGGTCGTCACTAATGTCTTCTGGGTGGGTAAAAGATCGTGTGGCTGCTTTGGTGAGATCTACCGGGGCAACAGTTTGGCTAAATTCATACACCCCATCAATATTTTCTACATAATCTAGCGGAGTGCTGGTTTGTGCAAGAACATCGAAAAAGTCGAAGCTGCGACGCTCAGTATTAAACGGGAAAAAGTATTGTAATCCGCCACGAGTGAAATCACCGGTACTAAAACTTACTCCCATGCTTGGGGCATGAACCTCAATGGAACTAATTTGATCGATAACCGGATAGGTTGAATGCCGGATTAACCGTAGGTAATCGGATACTTGAATGAGTTCGATGGGTTTAGCATTCCTATCGATTGCATCAGCAATGAAGCGTTCCTCAACGTGTAGATCCACTTCTTTTTTATTATCTGTCGACGAAGTACGAAGGGTACGTTCAAGATGGGTGGTGGTCTGTTGGATAAAACACGATAATGCTGCATCAGTTGAACAGTCGGCGCCAAAATTAAGCACTGTTGACGCTGCTGGAACAGTAGTGACATGACGTGTTGTATTAGTTGCCAATGATTTAAGCTGTGTGGTGACAACATTGGGAACGATAATGGAAAGCAAGAAAAAAAGTACGGCAATTATTAACGCAACGATGACTTGCCGGCTTGGTATTTTTCGCACGAAGAAACAGTTTCCTTTCACAGCCCAATGTTCGTTAGCTTACTTGTTACTTGTATTCTTGATCCATAAAAGATCCAGATTTTAACTTCCAACGTGAAAGCACACAGTGAGTCAATCGTACCCGCAATTCAAGCCTCAACTTGAGGGGTTACGCGCCGTCGCCGCATTTGGGGTGCTGCTCACCCACACAGCTTTTCAAACCGGGGTGAATCCGGGCACGATATTCGGTGCCGTGCTGGCACGTTTTGATTACTTTGTTGCAGTATTTTTTGCCTTATCAGCTTTTTTATTGTGGCGTAATTTTCATCGACAGGGTTATTATCTTCGCAGAGCAGCTCGTATTATCCCAGCGTGTTGGGTATGCGTACTCTTGGTAGTAGCTTTTCTTCCGGAAGCATTTGATATAAATCTAGGTACCATTTTTGCAACGCTGAGTTTTACCCAGATTTATTTTCCCAATTCCCTTGCTGGGGGATTAACACATCTTTGGTCTCTTGCGGTTGAAGTAGCTTTTTACCTGGTCTTACCACTTCTTTTCCGCTTGCTTAGCCCATATCGACGCACCACTCGAATCAGCTTATTTTTAATTTTGGCATGCTTAAGTTTTATCTGGTCAGGTACACCGTGGCCGGAAAGTGGTGTGAATTTTCAGATATTTCCACCGAGTTATATTCCATGGTTTGTGGTGGGACTTGTTTTAGCAGAATTAGAAACTGTTGTGTATTTACCGGCGATACTACGGTGGCTAAGTTGGCCATTAGCAGTGTTCGTAGCATGGATTGCTGGCCAAGAATGGTTTGGCCCCTTGGGGTTGGTTCATCCTAACCCAGGAGAATTTGTGCTGCGGATTATGGCGGGAACACTGTTTTGTGCTTTGGTTATTACCCCTTATGCACTTGCTGATACTTCGAAAAGTGTATTGAGCACTCCGGTAGCGTTATGGCTAGGAAAAATTTCTTATTCAATCTTTTTATGGCATGTACCACTGTTATCGTTGGTGTTTCCTCTTTTAGGGATCAATATTTTTAGTGGAAATTTTTTCTTAGTTACCAGCATGACTAGTGCATTAAGCGTGGCAGTAGCGTTTATTAGTTATGAATTAGTAGAAGAACCAGCACGGATATGGGCAAAGAAACAGTACGTTAATGAAGACCAAAGTGCCTTATAACTTTGAAATAATTCACAAAAATCTAAGCCAACATAGCGAAAAGCCATAGCTTAAAAAGACGTGCATGAAAAACATGAAAATATGAATACCCTAAAACATATGTGGCGGTGAACTACGTTAAGTTCACCGCCACATATTTTTTTTATGCACGTCGTTTTCACGCGCTATGAAAAGTTAAGACTTTTTAAGGGAGGGTTTGCGGTTGGCAACAAACATTGTCCAGCCTAATAGCGCGAGCGTGATCCATAGTAAATATCGGTCAACAACTTGCAATCCGTCAATGACAGTTTGGTCAAATGTAGCACCGAGCCAGGCATAGAAGATTTTTAGTATCAGGATATAAACAAAGGTATATGCGGTAACAACCTGCCAACGTACCTGTTTAATGGCAGCGATAATAATGACAATCGTTGGTGGGATAGGTACGAAGGGGATATAAGAAATAAACAGTGACAAACCAGTGTGCTGACGGATAAAGTTTTGGGTTTTACGCCACCAGAGTGGTTGGCGTTTGCCAAATGAAAGCGTAATGAACTCTTCACCCCACCACTTACCCGCTAAGTAGAAAACTGGTAGAAATTTCATTCCGCTAATGGTTGATACCAATGCCATTGCCGCCAAAAAACCATAATTGGTGGGGTTATTTGCACCATGCGCGGTCATAGTTAATGAGCTACCGGTGAGAAAAGAGTAAAGCACTGGTTGGTTAACAATGAGTGCCGCCCGGAAAGGCATGATCGCAAAGCCATAGATGGTTAGTGCCGTGAATGCTATATAAAGACCGACATCGCGTTTGGTGGGGTTCTGGACAAATGAAGGCAGCTGAGGTAGTTCTTCATTGTCAGTTTTTTGTGTACGTGTAGCATCAGCCACTGCATTGTCACGATCTAAAGTAGTGAAATCAGCATCGGTAGTTTCCCAGCTATCATTGTTGCTTGGCGTTTCCGATGATGTATCGGATGCATCACTTGTTGTCTCACTAGGTGCAGCAAGCTTGTTACGTGATTCGTGTTCATCGTGATTACTGGGAAGAGATTCCATAACGTCCAAGGTTATCGTATCTTGGTAAGGCTTTGCTGCGAAGAACTTATTGTGTACTAAAAATATGCAGTTTTAGTGAGCAGAAAAACGGTGACAGCAGGTCATAACATAGGTCATAGTAGCTGTCACCGTTTTATGGATCAGTAGTTAATTAGTACTAGTTAACTACTGTGGTCGTTCGATAAGCGTGAGCGTGGTTAATCCAGGACGACGCTTACGATTGCGGTCGTGAGCACCAGTTTCATTACATCCTTGTGGTGAGGTGGAACAAGTGCTTTTTAGACCGCACTCAGTGCATGCGCTTGATTCTGTTGATGAGCGCATCATCCCGATTCGAGTGAGGTGGGCTAGTGCTGCATCAACAGTTGATTCTGAAAGCTGGGTTATTTTTGTGATTTCACTGGTAGTGGTGGCTCCCTGTTGGATAGCATTAGCTATTGCCGACAGCGGGCGCTGAGTAGTCGCGCTATTATCCTGACGCTTATTGTCATACTGATTGCGTTTCTGAGTATGCCCATAAGCACCACGATCAGCATTGTGAGTATCGGATACACTACGTGAGCGAAATATAGCCATGTTTTACCACCAAATTTTGAGCAGGTTAAAGATACCTACTGCCAGCAACCACGCGGTAGCTAGCTGGATGACAACACCGTAAAGCATCCATTTAGTTCCGATTTCTCGCTTTTGCGCTGCAAGTGTCGCTACACATGGGGTGTAAGCGAGTAGGAAGACCATAAATGCCCAGACTGCTGCAATAGCATGTCCACCGGAGGCTTGATTGAAGTCAGCACGGACCGCTTGGGCAAGTTCTGATTGGCCTTGTTCTTCTGGATCTTCATCGGTGACATCGGCCAAACTATATGTTTGCGCCCAGGTAGAGATAACTGCTTCTTTAGCTACGAAGCCAGTAACAAGGGTGCCAGCGATTTCACCGGAGCCAAAGCCAGCAGGAGCAAATACTGGAGCAACAGCTTCAGACATACGTCCATAGGCGGTGTCTTCGAAGGCAAGGTCTTCATCGGCAAAGCCATATCCGCTTACTACTGGGGTGGATTGGAGTACAAACACAACAACTACGGTGGCAACAATAATACCGCCAGCAGTTTGTAAAAAGCCGCGTAGTCGAATCCACATTACTGAGAGTGCTAACCGCAAACCAGGAAGTTGGTATATGGGTAGGTCGATAACTAGTGGTTCTGCGCCCATTCGTCGCCAAAGAGTGTGCTTCATGAGCAAACCAACGAGCACGACCAGTCCAATTGAAATCATGTACATGGCAAACAAAACAGTGCCAGCGTTATCAGGGAAGAAGGTAGCTGCAAGCATGAGATAGACAGTGAGTCGTGCAGAGCAGGAAGTAAACGGAATAAGCAGGGCAGTCAGGAGTCGTTGACGTTTTTGCCCTAGGACGCGAGTAGCAGAAATTGCTGGAACATTGCATCCGAATCCCACAATCAGTGGGATAAAAGCCTTTCCGGGAAGGCCAATGGCTTTCATCACTCGGTCAGTAACTACAGCAGCGCGTGCCATATAGCCAGAATCTTCTAGCACCGCGAGACATAAAAACATCAACGCCATAAGTGGAGCAAAGGTTAGCACCATGCCTACGCCGTTAATGAAACCGTCGATAAGTAATCCAGAGAAAACCGGATGGGTAAGCCCTAGTGCTTCAAGAGCTACGGTAGTCCAATCAGTGAGTGGTCCGGTAAAAAATCCTTCGAGTCCGTCTTGGAGTGGGGCAGCGACTGTGGTGGTGATCTGGAAGACGAGCCACATTACCGCCAAAAACAACAGTGGGCCAAAGAATGGGTGCAGGGCGACGGTGTCGATACGCTCAGTGAGGGTAGTGGTAGCCTGGCGTTTGCTGGTAGTGGTGTGTTTGACACCTTCCTCGATCCATTGGAAGCGCTTATCGGCTAGTTCAAATTCATCGGTGCTGTGTACTGTGCGACGAATAATCTGTGGCTGAGTAAGTTCTTTACTTATTATCTCGGCTAAACCGGTGAGGTTCTCCCGGTGGCGCGGATCAATGGCGATGACTGGTGCTTGAATATATTCCGATAATGCTTTGGTATCAAAAGTTTCACCATTAAGTGCAGCGATATCGGTTTTCGTCAGTACTAAAACCAAGCGGTGAGCTTGTTCGGCAAGCTGTGCAACCAGGTATAAGCTGCGTGAAATACTTGATGCATCGACGGCGATCATCACCAGGTCGGGGCGGTCTTTTTCTTCGCAGTCAATGATTAGTTGTCGGGTGAGTTCTTCATCGGGGCTTAATGGGTCAAGTGAATACGCGCCGGGGAAATCAATGACGTCAAAAATGGTTTCAGTTTTACTATCACGCCATGCACCGCGGCTGACTTCCACAGTTGTGCCTGGCCAGTTGCCCATTCGAGCCTTTGCCCCGGTAAGAGCATTAAAAAGAGTAGATTTTCCCGCATTAGGAGCACCAATTAAAGCAATAACGGGCGTTCCTTGAGGTGCTACGGCACCGCCATGGGATTCACAGTGGCAGGAAGTTGTTGGAATTTTAGTGGTCATAGGAAAACACCAGGAGTAACGATGATATGGGTGGATGTGTTTTTGTCGATGGCGTAGCGAGTATTGCTAATCTTGATCACTCGTCCGCCGCCAGCAGTTTTTTGACATACGGTTAACTCTGCGCCGGCTCGTAAACCAAGCTCAGCCATACGACGGCGCATATCGTGCGACAATTCGGCGTCTTCAACCTCGGTGAGTACACATTTTTTTCCAACCGGGATAGCCGATAGTGGTGATGTTTCCACAATATCTATAGCGCTGGTGTCGGCGCTGTTCTGTGAAGAATTGGGATCAGCAGTGAGCATAGCTGCTCCAATCATTAAGCTAGTGGTGATAAAAATAGTGCTAGTAATATTTGCCTGCCGGCTATTAACTAGTTTTGCCTTATATAAGTAAGGAATATATTCCCTAAGTTACCGTGACTTATTTGCAGTTAAGATGCATTTTTTTCAAAAGAAATGTGTCATCTAGGGCTTTTCAATAGTGGGAGTGAGAATATTCACCTATAAAACCCATTAAGGTCGGGTTTTTTTCATTTTAAAACCACCAAAAATAGGGTAAAAATGCATTACTGATTGCGAATTACCTTCAGGTTCTCTGTGGCAAAGGGGGAGGTGTTTGCTGCATATTTTTATGCTGATCTATTTCATTCGGACACCAGTAGCTAATTTTTATGACCTGTTTCACATAGTATATTTGCTTTTGTAGGACACCTTTGCACGGTGGCTAATCGGTAACTAAACGGTAGTTAAGTTGAGCAAATAAGTTGTTTATTAGTATCTGGCCTACCATGGCAAACTGCCCCACCAGGGGGGATCTGGTTTTTAAGCACTGTGGGATAAGCGTTTGAATAATTAAAATTTTTAGAAGAGCAGCATCTATTCTTAGACTGAAAAAGTTATTTCCCGCCCCCTGGGAAGCCATTCCCCTGGGAAGTCCTCACACTAGGAAGTCATTTTGTCCATGCCTTGTTTTTTGCCTGGTTTTAGATCTCGTCGGATTATCGCTGTACTAAGTAGCTGTGTGCTCATTACGAGTTTGTCCCCGGTTGGCCAGGCTCATGTGCAGGCTCAAACTTTAGCTGCGCCGCCAGCTGCACCAGGTTCGATAGTGCCAGGTTCAGCAGCTTCAGATGCGTCTCTACTAGGCTCGGTCAATCCAGGTTCGCTTTCTAGTGATATCAGTGCGCTTATTCGTGATGGTGCTGAACAAGCTGTAGGCGCAGCCTCTAATCTTCCGGTTCTAGAATTAGATTCTCTACAAGCTAATCTTGACTTGCTGTACCGGTTAAATGCGGATCATTTATTACCAAAGAATCTTTTTGGTACCCGGGATCTAGATTTTCCTTTGCCAACAGATCCATCAATTAAGCAGGTGTCGATAGTTGCTAAAGAGGATGAACCGCAGTATCAGCGGATGCAGCGGTGGTCGATTGCGTCGCCTTCGATGCAAAGAAATGTTTCTGTGCAGGTAATGCTGCCACCGGATCCTTCTAAACCAGCACCGATTTTGTACATGCTCGATGGAATGTCCGCGCCAAAGATTTCTGGGTGGATCCGCTTGGGGCGCATCCAGGAATATTTTGCGGATAAGAATGTCATTGTGGTGATGCCTACGCAAGCTGGTGGTTCTTTGTACACTAACTGGCAAAATGTCGATCCAGTACAAGGTGTTGCCCAGTGGGAAACCTTCCTGGGTCAGGAATTACCACAGGTAATGGAGTCCTCGGCGGCAGGTTTGCATACCAATGGAAAGCGGGCAATTGGTGGCTTATCGATGGGTGCAGGTGGTGCTGTGCGTACTTCTGCGTTGAATCCAGGGGTTTTTGATGCCACGTTTGGGCTTTCTGGTTGCTATACCACCCTTGATTCTATGAGTCGGAAGTTCACCGAGATTGCAGTGGAATGGACTGGTGCGGAACTAGATAATGTGTGGGGGCCATATGGTTCGCCTGAATGGCATCGGCATGATCTCAGTGTGGATCCGAGTGGATTGAAAAAAACGAAGTTGTATCTTTTTAATGCCACTGGTTCGGTGCGTCCACTAGATCTGGAGCGTTTTGCAGATAGCCGTGAGCTCTACGAAATCCCTGGCATGGTAGTAATGGAGCGCGCTACATTGAATTCCACTCGTCGCTTGGAAGCATCATTAAAACAGCATGGCATTACCGATAATGTCACCGTTGTGTATCAAGATGGCGGTATTCACGACTGGCCAATGTTTGCCGATGCGCTTCCTGGTGCGTGGGAAAACGTGCGCTCGGCGTTGTATTAAAACTCCGATAGTACCTTTGTCTAAGTCTTGCTTATCGACGCAATACCACTGCGGTTACTGCGCCCACACAAGCAAGACTTGCTAGGTAAATAGCATTATCGTAACCGCTGTGCGGCCAGGGGGCGCGCATAACCCAGAGTGCGGCTAAAGCCATAAGTACTCCGATAATCCAGGAAGCACGGAAGAAAGTCCAGCGTCTGACTGCCCAGGTGATAGCCATAATCGGTAGTGCTAACCAGCCAGTGCTCACCCCTAAACCAAGTGTAACTGTTAACCATGCCAGATATCCGCTATAAGACGTGGAAGTAGAAGCAGTAGTACTAGCCGCGTTATTAACACTGGGGCTACTCATTCGGCTGCGTTGACGGATGAGCAGCAGGCAGCTAAGCATTGTGCCGAGCCACAATATGCCACCAATAAATAAACCGAGCCGGTAGATATGATCGCCAGCGAAGCTCATACGAAACTCTCCGGAAATTCCCGCTGGAACAATAAAGCCTTGCACACCAGAATTAATAGTGGTGGCTTGAAGCTGCGTTTCGCCAATAAAACCACGCAACCCAGGGTTAACAGCGCGATTAGTAATGATCGTTTGTTTTTTATCTAAAGCAGTAACATAGCCAGTAAATGGCATGGTTTCTGCGCCACTGGCCGAGTAGTCATTTTCGGTAAGCGAAACCCAGCGGCTATCGGTACGCAATTCGTGTACGCCTGACGTAAGTGTCACTTGGTCACCACATCGGTAGGAGGTGCCGTCGATAAGCACTTCTTGTGAACACGCCGAGGTCTCGATGTTAACTCTCATCTCACGAGGCGCAGTAAAGCGGCGAATAATTGTGTCGGTAGTGCTATAAAGACGCTGGAAGAGAAACTGACGCACATCCGCAGAAGTATTGGCAACAGTAACTATCCGTGAAATGTCAGCGCCTTCGATGTGTGCTTCGGCAATGCCAACTCGATTATGGGTTCCTACAATAATGCGTACGCTCTTTCCTTGACCCGGTAACCGAATGCGTGTTTCTTCTCCGGCGGTGATATGGCGAGTAATCCGTGCGTCATCGACTTCAAAAGTGAATTCGGCATCGGATCCTTCGGTCAGCAGATTGAGATACCGCGCCTGATTATCTTGATGCGCCTGCTGCAGCTCAGCTTCGCTGGTACTGTCACTCATACTGCTTATATCTGTCCCCGCCGCATTTTCAATTGTTAGCGATAACCATTCACCTTGGCTACGGCCTAATTGGGGATACCAAGCAGTGGTCTTATCACCATCGACGCTGGCAGTTAGAGAATGTTCTGCCTGCGCACCACCAAAGTTGGTCGCATCGGCAGCCGAAGAACTCGCTTGTACCTGCCCAAAAGTAGAAACCACAGTTAATGGCCCGGCTGATTGATAGTCGAGCACCGGATTAAGCACATCTGCGCCCTCCGCAGGAGTAGCCAACGGAGCAGAAACAGAATCAATTGCACCGTAGTTACGCGCAGTAAGCATTGGGGTATCAGTAACAATCTGCGCATGTGCATCCACAAGCTGGTACATGCCCGGACCAAGTAAGCTAAGCACTTCGCCACCACCAGCTACCGGCACTGGGTCTTCTGCACTAATAAGCATCCCACGTTCGGTATCAAGTACTACCACGTCGAGTTGGCCAAATCGGTGAATTTCGCGATGAGGAAAATCCGCTTCCGGTAGTAGCGTATCGACGTCGGCCTTTGTATTTATTAGGTCATGGCGAACAATGACCACACCAATTCCTAGGCGTTCTAATTGTGCCTGGGTAGGATGTTTCGAAGTCATGCTTAAGCTGCGGATCATATCACCATCAACAAGTGGTATTGCATCACGAACTGCCCACGGTACTTCTAGAAGTGCCTGTGCTGGTTCGTCACGGGTGGTTCCCCATTCTTGCCGGGCAAAAGATGCCTGCGGCAGGATAAGTGTGCGTGTTTTTTGGGCATGGGTATTAATAAATTCAGCCGCTTCGACCCAATAATCAGGGATGCGTTCATATGCCCCAATTGGTAACAACCGTGTTGACCATGCGGGAGCACTCGCACCGATCATACATAGCGCAACCAGTAGTGTGCCAGCTAGACGCCTGCTAGTGATTCTATTTGTAGTAGCGTTTGCTTTGCTCACCGAGACTGTCTGAGCTATCCCCGCTATCTTGGTACTTTCTCTTCCTCGATTAGCAGCTACTTCTGATTGCGTAGAGAAAACTCCTAGCGAAGCAGGCAATGCAGCAATTCCAAGCATTAAGGGCATGCGAATGAGCAGATCAAATTTATGCACATTTCGTAGGGCAGCACCAGAACCATTGAGAAAATCCGTTGCTAAGTGCGCCCCACCGAGCACACTAAGGCCAACCCCAAAAAGGAATAACCAAAAATGATTGTGGGCACAGATAGAGCGCAAACCAATTAACCCTGCAGCAGCTACCATTAGTGTGAAAAACACAAAAATGGGTTGACTGACTAAAAGCGTTCCTGCCTGGCGTTCCCCATCAACAAAGGGTAACCAGCTTGTTGTACCCCGAAGAATTTCTGGCAGGCTAAGCCAGTGTGTTGTCACGCCTGCTGATTCAATATAATCAGTGAAATTAACCGAATAATGCCCCAAAACCAACAGTGGGACAATCCACCACATGCTTACTAATGCACAACCACATAACCAGCCAGCAAGCACCTTAAAGTGACGGCGGTACAACAAATACAATCCCGCTGGTACACACGCCGCCAGTGAGGCTGTGGCATTAACCGCTCCGAGCATTCCCACGGCACATACCGATAGTGCAATAGTGCGTATGGGAAGTTTAGTTAGTGGTTGTTTTTTTTGCTTTTCGACGTCTCCTACAGCGCTATTTTTCCCACGTGCAGGATCAGTAACACTCGGGCGGATAAAAGGCGCTAGTATCCAGGGGGCGACCATCATCGGCCAGGTTTCTGATGAAATAGCGGTCAAAGTGGTGAGCACACGTGGTGATAAAACATAGCCAAGTGCACCAAGCACTGCGCATGCTGTTACAAAACCATTACTGCTAGTTTTCACAGTGCTTAGGCCAGCACTGCTTAGGCCAGCACTCTTAAAAAGAATGCGCTGAATAAGTAGGTAAAAACCGGAGTATCCTACCCCAATAACTAGTGTCCACCACAGCCGTTGTGCTACCCAATCGGGAAGGCCATCGGTGAGTAGAAAAAATAGTCCCTGCGGAAAGAGATAACCATAAGCCTGGTTTTGTAGTTGGCCCATAGTAAAGGTATCAGTCCACGCCACGAGCGCGCCGCTAAGAAATTTAAGCGGATTAACCGCAAGATCAAGTTTGGTATCAGCAGCGGTGAGCCCCCACGGTTGACTAAAACAAAGAATAAGGGCGCATACCCAACCAAAAAGATGTGGTGCGAGCGGCATAATTTTTTTTAACCACATACTTTTTGATGCAGTTCGTAACACAGACAGTACAGACGACAGAGAGGACACAGTTGGCAGCACTTTTTGTGGCGCAGTAGCTATTTCAGTACCTATTTTCTGTGGTGTTTTTCGTGGCGTCATTATTGCCGCCTATCCCCGGTGGGTTAGTTCCGGGATCCGTATTCGGGATCGCCAAGGCGAGCCTCATCGGCATTGACTGCGCTGGAAGCGGGAACAGTGTTGTTATCAGAGAGTTGATTAACTCCTGCAACAGCAACGATTCCTAAAGCAATGCCTACTGCGGCGCTGGCCAGTGCCGGGCCAATGCTGCGCTTGGTTAAGGAATCGGATGTGTACGCCATGGGTATCAACAATAGCAGAGCTTAATAGCAGAGCTTGAACGCTGGCTTATGCCAATACAATCCGATAAGAGCCTTATCTAGCAGGTAGTATGTTGCATAATTAAAAAAGCTGATTAACTAGAAGAAGTTATGTTTTCTTCATTTTCTACCCTGGGCAAGGGTATTAGCACGGTTACTGGCACCGCTATAAGCATTGCTTTGTTCGTTGCGCTGTGTACAGCTTGCGCAGTAAATCCCGATTCAGATACGAAGACAGACAATAAAGCAGAACATAACTTAGCCAGCGAGGTCTTAGACAACACATCTGCTACCTCTACCAGTCCAACAGGTAGTTCCGCACCCACAGCACTTCCACAAGCAGCGCGTATTGCACCGATACTTCAACCAGTGGGGGATCTTCGATTAGCAGCGGCAAACTTGATGATGGTGGGTGTCCGCGATTATGACGATGCTTTGTGGGCATTGCAACAGGGTGTGGGCGGTATTTTTCTGTCATCAACAACTAACCCTGAGCTACTCACTACACCCGGAAGAGATATTGCGGCTTTGCGCGCTGCGATAGGGCGTGATTTTGATGTGAGCATTGATTTCGAGGGTGGCCGGGTACTGCGGTTTGCTGATATCTTGGGCTACTATCCCGCGCCGGGGCAGATGGCAGCCACTATGTCAGTAGAGCAGGTGCGTGCTTTAGCGCAGAACATGGGCTCATCTTTGGCTGCACGCGGTATCACGGTGGATTTTGCGCCAGTTGTTGATCTCGATGGTGCCGGCCTGGAAGTTGTAGGTGATCGTGCATTTTCCGCTGATCCATATCGTGCCGCCGATTATGCTGTGGCCTTTGCCCAGGGGCTTATCGACGCTAATGTGACCCCTGTTTTTAAGCATTTTCCCGGCCATGGGCGTGCTAGTGGTGACACCCATCTTGGTCAGGCGATAACCCCACCGTTAGCAGAATTACAACAACATGATCTGCTTGTTTACCACCGGCTTGCTGAGTTTAATAATGCGGCGGTCATGGTTGGTCATCTGGTGGTTCCAGATCTTGGTGAGCTACCTGCCAGTATTAACCCAGCAGTGTATAGTGTGCTGCGCAGTGGGCAAGTAACAGGCGGAGTGCCTTTTTCTGGGGTTGTTTATACTGATGATCTTTCCGGAATGAAGGCGATGTCTGATCGGATGAGTCTTCCGGAAGCGGTTTCTGCTTCCTTAATTGCTGGTGCGGATCGGGCATTATGGATTTCGACGGTAGGACTGAGCGAGGCTATCGACGCAGTTGTTCGTGATGTTGAATCGGGTGTGTATCCTTATCGGCAATTTGCGCAGTCAGTGCACCGGGTACGCGCAGCGACGGCAACCAGCTAGCTTAAGTGGTACTACCTAAGATCATCTATCTTCTGTTGAGACTTCGTTGCGCTGTGCAGTAGGTTAACCAGGCATTATGTTAGTGGCACTGGTCTAAGAAGAGGTAGAATGTGGCAAAAAGAATTGCTGCAATCGTTGGCTTATCCAGTACATTAGTTAGGGTGAGTGCTCAGTTAGAGAAGAATTCTTCTAAGAAGAACAACGTCGCCAAGTTTGCTGGTGGAGTGCTTCTTGGATTAACCGTGATTATTGGTGGCGCCTATGGGGCGGACTATTTTCTCAATAAGGATGCCGTGCCCCGCGGTGCTGCTGTCGGTGGTGTAGAAATCGGTGGACTTTCTCATGCTGAAGCAATTGATGTACTGAGTACTTCTCTTCATGATGTCACCTCTTATCCAGTGACGGTGGCAGCAGGTGAGTTACGTACCCAGATTGTTCCTGCTGATGCAGGTATCAGTATTGATTATGCGGCCACGGTTGCTGCCGCTGGTGAGCAACCCTTGAACCCTATTACTCGGATTACCAGCTTTTTTAGCCCCTATGAGGTAACTCCGGTAGTTGATACCCAACAACAGCAGTTTGCTGATGCAATTAATGAGGCTGAGGCTGCTTTGACTAGACAAAGCAGCGATGGTGGTATTCACCTTGGCGGTGGTGAAGTAGTTATTGATCCGCAGCCGGTTAATGGACAAACCATTTCTCGTAGTGAGTTAGAAAATACTTTTCTTAAACAATGGCTGAGTACGAGCAGTCCTGCCATGCGGACAAATTCGGCAGCTGAGGTTAACTCAGATGCGGCTGCCACCAAAGAGTTAAAGATTAATGCGTCGATTACCACGCCGGCTTTAGATGAAAAGGCATTGGATAAGGTAGCTAAAGGTGATGCTAAGCAGGCATTATCGGCTCCGATTACAGTTACTGGCCGTGATGGGGTGACCGGGGTTATTCCGGTTGATCGTATGGGGGAAGTGGTTACTTTTGTCCCTGAGGGCGATCACTTCCGCACGAATGTTGATCCGGATCGTGCGCAGGCTATTTTAAGTGAGACCCTAAGCAGTACTGAGGTAGCAAAGCGTAATGCTCAGATTTCTTTTGTCGGTGGTGGAAAATCAATTACTCCGCATGCTGATGGTGTGAAAATTGATTGGCCGGTTACGTTGGCTGATTTTTCTCACCGGGTTATTGGCAGTGGTGAGCGAACTTTTGATGCTGTCTATATTGATGAACCAGCAACTTTTACTACTGAGCAGGCACAAACTGCCACCTTCGATGAGGTGGTGGGAGAATTTACTACCTCTGGTTATTCGGCAGCATCCGGGATTAATATTGCCAAAGTTGCAGCTACAGTCAATGGGGCCATTGTTGCGCCAGGAGATACTTTCTCGCTCAACGGTTACACCGGACCACGTGGGGTAGCACAGGGATATGTGGAGTCTGGGGTCATTCTTAATGGCCGTTCTGATACTGCGGTTGGTGGCGGAATTTCTCAGTTTGCAACCACTTTGTACAATGCCGCTTATTTTGCCGGTATGGAAGATGTGGCACATACTGCGCACAGTTACTACATTTCGCGTTATCCAGCAGGCCGGGAAGCAACTGTGTATGAGGGCGCAATTGATTTGCAATTCCGTAATACCTCTCAGTATCCGGTGCGTATTGTTGCCTCGGCAGGTGGTGGTAGCGTCACAGTGCAGCTTTTGGGGGTTAAAACAGTTAATGTGGAGTCGATTAATGGTGGACGTTGGGCATATACTTCGCCACGTCCGATAACAGTCAGTGATGCAAATTGTACGCCATCGGGTGGTGCACAGGGCTTTACCACCAGTGATACCCGCATTATCCGCAACCTGTCGGGAGCAGAGATTAGCCGCGAAACCCAGACCACGGTGTATAACCCGCAGCCAATCGTGCGGTGTTCCTAATGAGTTAAGAAGTTTCAAACAGGCGTCGACAAGCACCATGCTTATCGACGCCTGTTTTTAATTCGGTTCAATGGAAAACACCCCTGCTTCTTTTTCCGTGAGGTAGAAGCAGGGGTGTTTACAAGTGTGAGGGTTAAAAAAATACTGAAGGAAATGAAAGTGCAACGAGGGTGGCGTCGATAAGACGCAGGTGTTCACTATGGGTGTGAACTTTTTCGGACAGACTGTGTGTCTGTACCAACTTTCATTTATTCAGATTTAACTATCTATGTTAGGCAGCCATGAACTCAGGAGCGCATTTTCCTGGCGTTGGGGTAATTCCCATGGAACCAAAAAGAGTGCGAATCTTTGTTTCAATGCTGTCTGCGACCATGCGGGCATGGTCAATATCGTCGTTAATCTCGTCGATTATCCAGTGGCGAGCGGCGATATCTTCGAGTTCCTCGAAGTTCAGGTTTCCCAGTATGACAACCTGATCGGCTTTATTAAAAGCATGTGGGTTGGCAGCCTTGGGGAAAAGGTTTTGTGTGTCGATTCCGCGTTCTTGTAGAACCTGCACAATGATTGGGCTAACCTCAGCGGCGGGAACCATACCGACTGATTTCACAAAGACATTATTGCCACCTAGGTGACGCGCAATCGCAGAAGCAAGCTGAGATCGACCAGCATTGTCTTCAGAGATAAAGAGGATCCCTGGAATGCTGTCGTTAGGGCGCTTGCTGCTGGATTTTTTGCCACGTTGGTCGCTGAATGCGCCGTTTTTAGCGCAGTGCTTTGCGATGGTGCGCTGCATAAAAGCATGCAATGCTTCGGTTGATTCGCCATCGTTGGTTAGCGTGGCACTGTGGAAAGGATCTTCCGCAGTGTTTTCTACTAGATTTGTCGCAAAAAGTTGCCCCCAACGGTTGGAGAGCTTCTTGGTGTTAAAACCAAATGTCATAGTCATAATGCGTGCGCCCCTTTCCGTATAGAGCAGTAGTAACAAGAAGACCGGGACCTACTGCGAGAGTCAAAGATGGTCATCTTAATTTATTAGCGATGATTAAACCTTACACAGGTCTAAACCATTGGTGCAAACCAATTATTGCTTTACTTCTATGATTAATTTCATGAAAATGGTCATTTTTGCAGCTCAACGCGGGTGAGTGGGCTTAAAAATTAGTGAAATTATTGGGCAAAATCTCACTAGTATCTACTGTGTGATGTGAATTTTTTCTTAGTTCAAAGATGTTGTAAACCCTAAAAAACCTTATTTTCTCCGTGTAAAAACATTACTCTGAGAAAAGTATGATGCAGCATGCTTTTGCCGCACGCCGCACTATATTTTGTTGCCTTTTATTGTCGTTATTGTCGATTATTCATTAAGGAAGACTATGTCCAGAAGTTTGATCGCCTTTGTTGCCAGTGTTGCTCTGGCGACAAGCATGACCCCTGCTTTGTCTGCACAGGAAGCAAAGCGGACAGCGGAAAGAAAATTCAACATCACCAATATCACCGATTTTCACGGTCACATTGAAGCCAATGATAAAGATCCTGGCGCAATAGCTTTGAAATGTGCTCTTGATAAGGCTGCTGACGGTTTACCTACCATTATTACTTCCTCGGGAGATAATGTTGGTGGTACGCCATTTTTCTCTGCGGTACTAAACGATAAACCAACTATCGACATTTTTAATGCCATGGGAGTACGCGTTTCTGCGCTAGGTAATCATGAATTTGATAAGGGCGCGGATGATGTTAAAACCCGTATTATCCCAGAGTCGAATTTTGTTACCTTGGGTGCAAATGTTACTGGTCTTGGAGATGGTCTGAAGGATTATTACATCGAAGATTTCAGTGGGGTAAAAGTGGCCTTTATTGGCACGGTTACCGATACCACTGATGATCTGGTTGCTGGTGATGCGGTAAAGGGAATCACTTTTACTAACCCTATTATCCGTACCAATGAGCTTGCCGACGAGCTGAAAAAATCCAATAAGGCAGATGTTATTGTCAGTTTGATCCATGAAGGATTAACCGGTGTTGAAACCTGGAGTGAAAACGTCGATATTGTTTTTGCGGGGCATACTCATCAAGTAATTCAGGCGCAACCAGGTAAGCAACCTCTGATTATGCAGGCCGGTGAGTATGGTCGCGCGCTCGCTGATGTTAACCTGACCTTTGATGCAGCGACTAAGAAGCTGACTATTGATGAGGCACAGGTTATTGAAGCGGAGGAAATTAAGAAGTGCACCACTCCTAATGCTGCTATTCAAAAAATCATTGATGAAGCTCGCCCGCAAGTGGAAGCAAAAGGTAATGAGGTAGTTTCCCATTCTCAAGTGTCCTTCTACCGGGGTAAGAACGAGGGTGGTGATTCTGGTACCAACCGTGGCGTGGAATCACAGCTTAACAACCTCTTAGCCGATGCGGCGAAGTGGGCAATCACTCAAAACACAGGTGCGAAAGCAAATATTGGTGTGATGAACGCTGGTGGTGTGCGTGCCGATTTAGAAAAAGGCGATATTACCTATGCGAAGGCATTTGCGGTGCAGCCGTTTGGTAATGACATCACCTACACCAAGCTTAGTGGCGCAAAATTTAAAGAAGCCCTTGAACAGCAGTGGAAAGGCGATGCCGAATCGCGTCCAGTGCTGAGCCTGGGGGTATCAGATAATGTCAGCTACACCTATGATCCTGCTCGTAGCCAGGGTGATCGGATTACCTCGGTTACTATCGACGGCGAACCTTTGGATATGAATAAAGAATATGTTGTTGCCGGTGCTACTTTCCTTCTTGGTGGAGGTGATTCTTTTACTGCGCTTTCTCAAGGAACCCCGTTAGCTCAGACTGGTTATGTTGATGTGCAGGCTTTTATTGACTACCTCAAAGAACATAAGAACCTTCAAGGTCGTGCTGGTCAGTCTAATATTGCGATTACCCCTCGGGGAAGCTGGAAAGCTGGCGAAAAGATTACCCTTGATCTTGCTTCATTGAAGTACACTCAAGGCGATGACTCTTCGATGGTTACGGTGAGCTTGGGTGAGGCAAAGGTGGAAGCACCGATTAATCCTACTTTGGGTGCTCCTGGTTATGGTGAGGCTGGAACCGCAACGGTTGAGTTGGCTATTCCGGCTGGTTTAACTGGTCAACAACAACTAGTAGTGACTACTGATGGTGGTACTCATATTTCCTTACCAGTAACTATCGACGGTTCCACTGATCCGCAAAACCCGAAGCTACCAGGTAGCTCAACTGGTTCCGTTATTATTGGTACGCTAGCAGTAATTGGTGGCTTGCTTGCGGTTATTGCTGGCCCGCTTCGTCAACAGCTTGTTGATCTACTGGCGCGGTTTAACATTCGCTTGCCATTTTAAAAATGTTTGTGAGTTTTCTAGTAAATATTTTTTGCTATGAAATTACATACAAAGTACCCCGAGCCTTGTGTGTAAGAAGCTAAGGTAAGAAAAGAAACGTTTCACCACCTGCACTAGCCTGCTAAAAACCAACTGGTGCTACGCAATGAGATAAGTTAACCCGGCTAGGTCAGCTCGCCAGGTTTATCAAGCTCGATACTGTGTGCGGTGGTGAAACTTTTTGGTCTTTATTTTTTGCTCGTTAGCAAGAGCAATACAAACCAGAGAGGCATTTCATGGGACGTCACGCTACAGCAGCTCCTTCATCTGCGTGGAATTTGTGGCGTCGATTATTGGCTGGGTTTTTAGCCCTGGCAGCCATGCTGACTATCGCCGGTATTGCCATGTTGTGGCCACATAAAGACGTGGTTAATATTGCTGAGGATTTTGTCACGACCTCCTCGCTCAATCAGGTGCAAGTGGGCGGCAAAGTAGTAGCACTTGTCGACGGCGCGTGTGCTAATGATGCCGTGGGTAAAGTATTCCGCGATAGCCCCATGTATACACCAGCAACTGGTGAGCATAGTTGCCAATTGGCTACAGTGGAGATAACCACTGGAAAAGACGCTGGTCAGCGTACTTTATTATCAAGTACTGGGCAACCTGGTGAACCGGTTTTTGCCATGGATGAAAAACTGCGCCTAGGGGTGTTAGAGAACTCAGATGGTAGTAGCACCTATACTTTTGCCGATTATGATCGTGGGCTTTCGCTAACCGTATGGGGCATTGTTATTGCCCTAGGCATTATTGTTTTTGCTGCTTGGCGTGGAGTACGTGCCATTATCGGCTTAGTCATTACTTTAGGTTTTATCGCCGCATTCTTATTGCCTGCGCTATTAACCGGTGGACACGCAGTATTGTTGGCAGTAGTAACCGGTTCGGCAATCCTTTTCGTGGTGGTTTTTATTGTCCACGGTTTTAATTGGAAGTCGGCATCTGCTCTTGCCGGTACGTTGGTTGCACTTGTTATCGCAGCTATTTTGACTAGTGTTGCTATTTCTTCAACCAGTTTGCGTGGCTTAGGCGAGGAAGCAAACCTAAAAATCTTGCTGTATTTACCTGAGGTAAGTATTTCGGGTTTGTTATTGTGTGGGTTCATTATTGGTTGTCTAGGTGTGCTCAATGACGTCACCATCTCGCAGGCATCGACGATTAAAGAACTCTATGAGCTTGATCCTCAAGCAACACCACTGCGGTTGTTTATTGGTGCAATGAAGGTTGGCCGCGATCATATTTCGTCGATGGTGTACACCTTGGCCTTAACTTATACCGGTGCTTTTTTGCCCACGTTATTGCTGGTTTCCGTAGCACAACGTTCGGTACTACAGACTTTAACTAGCGACGTTATGGCTACCGAGTTACTACGTTCTGGCATTGGTGCGCTCGCATTGACCTTGGCAGTGCCAATTTCTACTTTGGTTGCCGCAGTCACCGTACCGGATGCGACGCAGGCAAAAACTCCCGCGTGAGTATTACATGCGCTTAGCTATGTGCCACAGCATCGTAGCTATCTACCAAGAGTTCTTCTATGTCTACTGGTTCACACATATCAATGCGGGTACTTATCCAGTGAGTTTTGTTTATATGATAAGCCGGCGCATGCGCGGGGTGGGTAAGCAGCATGGCGATACGATCAGGATCGTTTTTGGTGATAAGAACATCGACAAGTTCTGTGGTTGTGCCACCGATCTTGTTGTCTTCGATACGCAGAAGTAACGCAAACCATTTACCACCAGGTACGCGAAATACAAAGTGCTCTGGATAAGTGGAAAATGGTGCGTCTTGAGGCGCCCCAAAACGGTGATGGATAAGTGTGATAACTTCTGAGCGGTTCACATTTTCAGGATAAAGCACTAGTGCAGGGTTAGCGCTGTACTAGCATCAGTACCACGATTGTGTGACATGTATATTGAAATACCTAGTGAATGTTTTCCAAACAGTGTCTGCAGATTTCAGAGGATTATCTCTTTTCATACGTCTTTTTGTGCTTATCGACGAACCTTACTAACTAGCTTGATTTGGCTGCTCTGGAAGCTTTAAAAGGCATTATTTTCGTGGCTAGACACTCTTATTACTAGTACTCACGATCAGTGGTTAATAAACCGGTGGCGGTAACAAGGTAATTCACTATTGCTCACCATGAGGTAACTTTGGCAGCAAGAATGTAGTGAGTGGGTGGTAGCTGTTAAAAAAGTAATCAGCACTTTTGGTTTTCACATAGGTGAGGATTGTTTAGTGACTGACTGGTTCATGCTAGTTGAAGCTCATTGTCGCAATATTAAATGGTGTATCTAAAAAGATGAAGCCCTCTTCACTTTTGTTTATAACAAGTGAAGAGGGCTTCAAAAAGATTCGTAGCTAGCTTATGCTACGTGGGTATTAACTAAGAATTAGTCCTTCTTATTTGCGCGACCACGGTAAGTAATGAACCCACCGACTACAGCAAGAAGAACCGCTACAAGTACTAACCAGATGACAGAAGCACCAGTATTAGCTAACCCTTTACCCTTATTCGTTTGGCTAGGGGCAGCAGCAGTGGTGTTCTTGCCACTGTTTTGCTGTGGCTGGGCAGTATTGTTGCCACCGTGGTGTGGTGCGGTGGTCACGCCTGGGGCAGGGCTATTGTTTCCACCATTCGGAGCAGGCACCGGTGCTGGTGCCGGTGCTGGTGCCGGTGCTGGTGCTGGTGGGAATGGTGCCGGAGGAACCGGAATAGGAATCGGGATTGGAATAATCGGCGGGAACTTAGATGTTGTGGTTGGAACAATCGGCTCAGTAGATGAGGTCGTTGTGGTTGGCTTTGATGACGAGGTGCTAGAAGCAGACGTTGTAGGCTTTACCGACGAAGACGTAGACGTTGTTGGTGTCACACTTGACGTTGCCGAGGTTGTTGGTGCTGGACGTGTTGTCGACGAAGACGTAGTAGTTGTTGTTGGCGCAGCAGAAGACGAAGTAGTCGTTGGTGCCGGCTTATCATCCTTGGTGTAGGTATTAACAGCCTTGACTACAAGTGGTTTTTCGCTTTCCTTATCACGTGGGCTAATAACAACTGCACCGTTTTCGGCTGCTTTTTCCTCATCATTAGTAAACCATTGAAGAGAATGGGTAAAGCCCTCAATATTTGAGTTCTTCTCTTTTACACGGCACTGGGAATCTAATGGAAGATCAGGAACTGTAAAAGTTTCCCCGTCTTTAAGCAAAGTACTACCACCAGCAACTAACTTGTTATCACTGCTATAGCACTGCCAGCTGAAATCAAACTTCTCTTCGGTCTTTGTGCCTTTAACTTCCTTCTTTAAAATGAACTCACCAATCGCAGACTTAGCAGTATATTCATTTTGAGCAATGAAATTAAACTTCTCATTTTGCTTCAAAGTGAATTGCACCTGAGATTCACCGATAAGTTTCAGGTTCTCAGGGTTACCGAGATAGTGAGCAGCAAACTGATGCGCAAAACCAGGAACCTGTGCACTGTTTTTATCCTCAGTCACAGTACACTCAGTGTTGAGCGGGAAATTCTCACTATTGAAACGACCATTAGCTTCCAGATCGAAGGTTCCATTGTGCTTTTTCTTATCTGGTGTGGTGCATTCCCACGTGAAGGTGAATTTCTTGTTTTCTTGCTTTAGTTTCTCAACGAGTTTTTGGGTTGCCAGATAGTCTTGGTTACCTTTGTCATCTTTAACTAAAACTGGTTTAAAGACCATAAAACTTGGCTGTGCAACCTTGCTATAAAAGTTCGTTGCGGTAAGAGTAAGTTCTTTTGCATCTTTTTTACGCGGAGTGACCGTGAAATCAGAACCATCTGGGCTTTTCTCGCCATTGGTTGACCAGGTTAATTCATGACTATAACCTTCAATAGTCGGATCCTTTTCGGACACCGTGCAGGAAGATTCCAGAGGTAGGTTTTCTACTACGACTTTCTTACCGGCTTGCAGCTTTTTAACGCCTTCGGTGACTTCCCCATTGTTGTCGACGCATTTCCAGGTGAACTCAAATTCTTTTTGGGTATCAACACCTTCAACCTTCTTTTCTAAGGTGAACTGACCTAGTTCTTCTTCAGGAGCGAGAGTGTACTCATTTTGAGCAATGAACTTAAATTCATCCTCGGATTTAAGAGTGAACTCTACCGTGTATAGGCCAGTCTGTTTGATGTTGCTGGTGTTACCCAAAGCATATACAACCAGGTCATTATGGAACCCCTTAATATATGCTGATTCAACATCCTCGGTGACAGTACACTTTGAACCCACAGGAATATCATTAGTTGTTCGCTGGGTATTATTTGGAATTTCAAGAGTACCGGTGTGCTTTGTGTTATCTGGATCAATGCATTCCCAATTGAAATTAAATTCTTTATCCGCCGATATCAGCACGTTCGGGGAATTTCCAGCCTCATCTTTTTTGATAACGGCGCGTTTGTACACCGTGAAACTTGCCAGGCCTTCAGATTCCGCGGGCACTGGGAGGTTTTCGTCATGTTGTGCAGGCGCAGGCTCAACCAAGTCCTGCCCAACAACAGGAATGTCTTCCCCAGCGTTTTCTTCTATGCCTAGAGCACCTTTCACAGCAGTGATAACCTGCTCAAGCAAAGAAGACTCTTCTACCGGAGTCTCTTCCACCTGGTGAGATACTACTTGTGCATCCTGTGGTGTTTGCCCACCTAGGTTATCAACACCATCACTACCGGTAGCATCAACGGTAGAAACCTGTGCATCAACAACAGGGGCGGCTTCTTGCGCAGTCGCAGTCAACAACACACGAGTCGAAAACGGAACAAGAGCAGCAACAAGAAAAACAACCGATAGCACAACAAGCCACGGGTTTTTCAACACACCTCTACCTACTCGAAATTCTCTATGAGAATGATTCATATTGTTTTTTCCATCTCTTTTTATCTTCCTAAAGAACAAAAAGACACCACACCCCTCATTCTTTTAGAAAACAAGCATGCAAAAAACAAACATGAGGCAGATAAAAGTGAGGGGAAAAACAAAAAACCTAGTTCATTAAGGAAAGAACTAAGCTTTTTGTGTCGATATCTTGCCACCACAATATTACTAAGAACAGGCTTACACAAAATTTAAATAACTATAAAACAAACAAAAAAACAAAAACCCTTACCCACACAAACAGAAAAACCCCTCTTTTTGTTTTTCTTTGAGAGTGTGCTTCTTCAAGAAAACAAAAAGAGGGGGTTGAGCTATTTATCTGTGATCAATCGTGTTTGAGCAACACGATTGATCTAAGAAGTATTAGCTTCTTCTCCTACCACGTGTGTAGAAGACGATAAGACCACCAATCATGGCTAGAAGTAGTGCTAACAGTGCTATCAGGTTCACTGAGGCACCGGTATTAGCAAGACCACTTCTACCTGTACCTGGTTGAGTCTTACCTGATGGTGCAGGTGTAGATGATTGTGTCACAGGTGTTGATGGTACAGGTGGTGTCACCTGGGTTGTTACCGGTGGAACAGGTTGTGGTGCCGGTGGGATTGGTATCGGGATAGGGATTGGAATGATCGGTGGAACCTGATGCGTCGTAGTTGGCACAATAGGCTCCGACGACGTGGTAGTCGTAGTCGTTGGTGTTGACGACGATGTGGTTGGCACCGGTTGCGTAGTCGAGGTGGTAGGAACAGGTTCCGTGGTCGTTGTTGTAGACGACGTAGTCGGAGCTGGCTCTGTAGTTGTCGTTGTCGCAGTCGTAGGAGCAGGCTCGGTGGTCATTGTTGTCGACGACGTCGTTGGAGCAGGTTCCGTTGTTGTAGTCGTCTCCGTTGTCGGTGGAACTGGAGGAACAACAGGGGTGTACTCATTTATCGCAGTAACAATCAAAGGATCATCAGACTGCTTACGTGGTGTTACCTTAATCGGATCCTCAGACTTTGGTTCACCATTGATTAACCACTTCAAAGTATGAGTGTAACCATCTAGTTTCTCAACACCGGTTTCTTTGATCGTGCAGGATGAATTCAGTGGCAGACCGCTAATAAGAGAACCTTGACCATTACCGAGTTCTACTCGACCCGTCTTGGAAGGCTCACCGTCATCAGTAATGCACTCCCATTCGAAAGTAAACTTCTTACCTTTTAGTTGAGCTCGCGCATCAGCATCTTTCACTTCTTTAACCAGTGTAAACTGACCCAACTCAGGTCCAGGCTTTTTAACTGGAGTGTATTCATTTCGTGCCTGAATAGTTAACAGAGTTTCAGAACCAATAGTGAAACTAAACCTGTTCCCCTCTTGTTTTACTTTTTCTCCATCAACGCGAAGTTCATGGGTAAATCCATTAACCTTGGCCGATTCTTCCGTCTCGGTAACAGTACAGCTGGTTCCTACTGGAAACTCTTGACTTTCAAATTCACCCTTGTGCTTGACCATGAAGTCACCAGTTTGTTTATCTCCTTGGCCTTCTGGTGGGGTGCATTCCCAGGTGAACTTGAATTCATGCGCACTCAGCTTTTCATCAAAGCTAGCTGTGTTGTCTTCATGGATAAGTGTAGTGGTCTTGGTGACCTTAAACTTACCCTTTTCAGGCTCAGGCTTCTTGACTGGGGTGTACTTGTTGTGTGCATTAATGCTCACCATCCGCTGAGAATCAATAGTAAAGGTAAGTTTAGTCCCGTCTTGCTGGATTTTATCGTCATCAACAACAAGTTCATGCGTGTATCCATCAAGCTTGGCAGATTCTGCATCCTCGATAACGGTACAAGTGGTACCTAGAGGAAAGTCTGGACTCTTAAAGGAGCTTGTGTCTTTAACCTTAAACTCACCGGTTTGCTTGTTCCCGTGTTCTTTTGGCGGAATGCACTCCCAGGTGAATTTGAATTCGTGATCAGTGATTTTTTTATCGTTAATCCAAGTACCATCGCTGTTGAAACCTGCAGCGTACTTGGAAATCCTGAAGTTACTGGTTTCAGGCTTCTTCTCTGGGGTGTACCGATTGACTGCAGTGATACCTACAGTAACTTTGGAATCAACCTTGAAAGTTAATCTATTTCCTTCTTTTTTAACTTTCTCGTCATTCACACTGAGCTCATGAGTATACCCATCAAGCTTGGCAGAGTCTTCGTCCTCAGTAATAACGCAAGTAGAACCTAAAGGAATATTCTCTTGCTTATGAACTCCCTTGTCTTTGAGTTTAAAGGAACCAGATTTTTTGTCCCCTTGCTGGTTGTGTGGAGTGCACTCCCAGTTAAACGTAAATTCTTTTGAACTGAGTTCTAGATTTACTGTTCTATCACTGCGCAAAGTCTGCTTGAGAATAGTAAAGCCACCAGTTTCAGGTTCAGGCTTTGGCTCAACAGGCTTATATGTATTAACAGCACCAAAAGTACCAATAAATTTGGCCTCAGTAACGGTAAACGTATAGCCATCTTTGTCTTGAGTCCGGCTATTAGTTTCGCTGTTTACTTGCCATTCTAATTTTTCGTAGTTATAGCCTTCAACATTTATGTCAGTTTTGTTTTCAGTTACTGTGCACTTGGTACCAATAGGTAATCCAGAGATGAGGGAACTGATTTGTCCATTTGCAAGTTCAACTGTTCCGCGTCTCTTTTCTGCTTCTCGCCCGTCGACGTTAGGAGGAGTACAAACGTAATCAAGCTTGAACTTTTTGTCTTTAATCTTGTTACGGAATTCTTCAGATGTAGTATCATCAGTAACGATTGCTGTCTTACCCAGCGTAAAGCTTCCGGTTGGTTCTTCAAACTTGTTGGTAACAACAACATGGATAGCTTCTGCAAATTTTTCATCAACGACGAAATCAATCATAGAAGCAGAGCCGATGCTCTTAACGTCCTTATTTTTTCCGTAAGCTACCCAGGATACGGTGAGTTTTCTTCCATCTTTTTGTGCTTCGGATATATTTTCTTTAACAACGCATGTCCAGCCTTTATCTAGGTCGTCGATGTGCATGAGATCTTCATGCTTGAGTGTCAAAGAACCATTTTTCTTAGAATTGCCTTGAGGATCTTTACACTCATAAGTGAATGTGTAGTCCTTGGCTTTGTCCTGTGGAGTTCCTACGACACTTTTTTCAACAGTAAAACCACCCTTACGACCGAATCCTTGACCACCGGAGTTTGGGAAGCGAACCTGACCTTCAACCTCAACAGTGTCAATCTTGGCTTTGTTTGTCACGATGCTACCTGGAGCAGGCTTGGTTTTTGTAACAGCCGTAAGCGTTAATATAGGACCACTTTGTTCGTCGAGCCCCCGAGGAAAGCTGACAGATACCTGCTTTTTGTCGCAGTTGATGGTGTAATTGTGTCCATCTCGGAAATCTTCAAGATGAGTTACGTTAGTAAAACCGGTTCGTGTTCCTCCACTGGGGGATCCGTCTCGATCATAGATTGCGTGACGAATTTGTTTCGGTTTATTGTCCTGCCCCTGAATAAAAGATGAAACGTATACCGGAGCATAACCGTCGTTATCATTACCATCACAAGTAAAATCCCAACCAACTGGGGCGATATCCGTAACAGTTACCGGTATGTCTTTATGTTTTTTAGGATTAATACCTACCGACCACTGGATGATATAGTTACCATTTTTCTTATCGTAACCACGATATTCGCCAATCTTAGAATCATCATGAAATAAGCCACCTTCGCGTTTTTCAAATTGTCCGTTTAATGTGTCATTACCGCAACCATTGAAACGTAATTGGCCATTAAAATTGTCGCTGGTATTCCATGCGACAGAGAGAAACACTTTACCGTGAACATCGAAGTGACGATCCTGGAAATCGGTTAAGGTGACAACAAATTTCTTTTTTTCATTATCCCATTGACCAGTAGCAACGATTTCACCTTTGTTGTCTTTAAGAACAACGAGACCTGTATCGACACCTTTAAGTTCTTTAGGTAGGTCGAATTCAAATTTACTTCCAGCTTCAGCTTCTTTTTTCGCTGTCCAGTCGAATTCAACTTCAGCATACCCACTAGGGCCTACATATTTACCATCATGAATGTTAGGGCTGTTTTTCCTCCATTGAAGATTTGACCAGTTACCGCCAGCACATTTTTCTTGCCCTAAGACGGTAGGTGCGTAGTGGGTGACAAGAGGAATAGAGCTTGCTACAAGAAGCAACACAAAAAGCACCACCAACCAAGGATTCTTTACAACACCCTTAGACATAGTGCGCTTTATAACTGATATATTCATATTCTTTTTTCCGTACCCACTACCCGGATGAGCCATCAAGGGGGTGAGTAACCGTAGGGGATTTGGATTACTAAAAATTAACTTTCTGAGAAAAATTAATACCGATGCTTCAAATATTTGATTTTCCTTATGAGAGATTTCAATATTTTTTCACATCACTCCTGGTGAGGATACTTTCTGTGAACCGTGTATGCAATTGCAACATTAAAAAATCCTAAGATTTTTGCTTTAGAAAAATATGGGGTAGTTATTTTTTGTGGTGCATCTTAAAAGGGGTGCGGTGGTGTATCTCTGAAAAGATGCGGTGTCATGTTGGGCTGGGCGGTAATTCCTAGTACGGCACCCGTGCACTTCTAATATTTTTGCGTTTCGTTATGTGGGGGGCGGATGGGTGGCGTCTGTGCCGTTTATTAATGTTTTTCTCTCCTTATATATATGCGCTTCTTTTCCCCCGTTTTCTTTTCCTCTGTTTATTGGGCACGTAGTAGCAAGGTGGGAATGTGAAAATTGGTTTCATTGGAGTTGGCTGCCGCAACCCTGATACTTGGGGCGTGATAACCGGTGGGTCTATGAAAGAAGTTTTATATCGAATGGCGCAGCTAACCGTGGGGGTATACCTGGGGCTAATTAAGATATAGTTAAGTTAGGTGAAGCTATCTTAAGGAATTATGATGTCGCCGTTCCCCTCATTAGATTCATTGTTGAAATGGAGTCGTTCGTTGAAGAGTCAACGTTTTCGTCACATGCTGACAACAACGGTAGCGTGTGCAACTCTTATGTCTCTTATAACTCCTCGTGCTTTTGCAGAACCAGCAGCAGAGGTTTCTCGGAATATTGATACTGTTCAGAGCATCGACACGGAAAAAGACTTTACGGTTACCGAAGAGGTAACCACAGATACCCATACTGTTGATCAGGCTGATTCGAAAAATATCACCGATACCTCAAAAGACCTTGATAAAGAAGACCTCGCTAAAGACATTAAGGATGCAGCAGACACTGCAGCCACTACCGGTGAGAAGACCTCAGCTCCTAAGAGTCCTGAGGCTGAAAAACCTGCTAAAGCTGAGGAAAAGAAGAGTCCTGAGGCTGAAAAACCTGCTAAAGCTGAGGAAAAGAAGAGTGCGGATAAGAAGAGCACTGAAAACGCCTTAACCTGGGGTGTACGCTCTTCTTTCAACAATTACACCGGTGGCCCTACCAAGGTGTTTGACGGTGCTGAGCAAAATGAGCAGAAGAACCAGTTCACTTTCCAGCTATATTCTGTTACTTACGATAAAGATAAAGAAAAGCTTGAAGCGAAGTTTAAGGGCGGTGTGCACTATCAAAAGTATTGCACTGATAACACCAACCACACTGGTTGTGAGCTGGATCTAAAGATTGAGAACCCACGGATCGTTATGAGCAAAGAGGGCTCTCATGTATTCGCTAAAGTTTCTTCGAAGAAGTATAAGTCTGCTGAAACTTATACCAATGAGGGTACCGACGATACTAAGCCCTTAGCGACGTTGTACACAGCTAATGCACGTTTTGAAGAAAAAGACGGCAAAGTCATTTGGTCGGAGATCCCAGCGCTGCTTACTAAAGACGGTAGCGAAATGTTCTCCGAATTCTATCCTGTTAACAGTGCGCTTGATTCGTTGACCTTTAGCTTTGAGAAGTCAAAACTTAATGGTTCCAGTGGGGACTATAAGCGTTTGTCCACGGATAACGCTAAGTATGTTGTGGCTGCAGAAAAGTTTGACAATGACGTTAAATATGAACAGCACCGTGAGTTGTTTAAATTTAAGGATCATGTCATTGTCGCAACCTCTGATCACCGTTTTACCCCTGAGAAGAACCCTGGCTTTGCACTTCTTGATCGTGACCTTAACCAGAAAGCCTCAAAGAACTTGAGGCTAAACAATTATGGTGCGGTTGCCTTCGATGAAGCTAATGGTGATCTTTACTATGTTGCGAAAAAAGAACCTGAGGGCAATGGTGGAAACCGGAATCTCCCAGCAAATGATGATCGAAAAGTTCTTCATAAGCTTCACGTAGATGTTAAAGATGGTTTCAAAGAAGCTAGCGTAGTTCATACGTTTGCTGATGAGATTACAGCTCTTGGATATAACCCATATACCAAGCAGGTTGTAGTGGTAACTGAAAAGCAAACAGCTATTGTCAACCAAGCTTCTATTTCTCCGATCAACCTGCCTGAGCAAAGTGAGCTAGCGAAACAGGGTGATTTTACTAATCCTGAGAACCTTTATGGTGAAGTGACAGATAGCAACCCAGAAGTTAATGAGCTTCTACCTATGAAGGATGGTTCTTTCGTTCTTAACGGTGATCTAAGCCGAGCTAAAAAAGGTGAGCAAAAATATTATGGTCTGATGGTGTCCATCAATCCTAAGGACACCAAGAATCCCGCTAAGCTTTTGAAGGATTCGGCAACCGAGTCAGCAGATATTGATTCTAGTGCTGCTCATACAAATGGTGAGACCATTATTCGCTACAACAAGAACGTGTCTGAAGAATACGCGGTCGCACAGTCCTTCAAGTTCAATAATGGCTCTTTGGCCAAGGAAAGTGCTGGCGTTGTTAAGGGTAAAGATGCCGATATCAAGAACTGGGGCAATGCTTTTGTCCTAGAAGATGGCATTGTTATGGCACTTGATGCTAAAGACGGCATGATCAAGCATGTCGATGCAAAGCTGTTCAAGACCATCTCGGATGAGAAACAAGATGAGTATGGTCGGAAGTTTGAGCCGATTGCCCTTCCTAAGGGGGCGAAGACTGGTTCTCATCAGCATGGTGCAATTTTGCAGCTTGATAAAGGAACTTTCTATGTTCCTTCCTATGAGGATGTAAAAGGTGAATCTGAGGAGACGTATGTTCTCCGCAAGATTTATGATCCGAAGTTTACTCCTAAGCCTCATGAGCAGGAGCGTGAGTTCCCTAATTTTGATGAGGATAAGGACAATGGCGATAACAATAATAACGATGGTCGCGACGGTAATAACCACAACAATGATGCCGGTAGTGCTCTTTCTAAGACCTGGGCGACCATTCTTGGTGTTCTCGGTGCGCTTGGTGGCATTTTAGGTATTTTTGGGGTGGCCAACCATTTCTTTGGTGATCATATCCGTCATCTCATTGATCAGTTCCGTCGCTAAATTAAGAATTTTTTATTTATCTTCTGAATAAAACTGTTAAATCGCCCTCTGCTAGTTAATGAGTGGAGGGCGATTTCCGTATATTTAGTGTGTTTTAGCTTAGAAGAATATTTTTAGAGCTTATCGACGTTTAATCTATCTGCCCTAGGTGCGCTTCACTAGTTGTGTTAGTTAATGCGTATGCATTAACTAATGTTCAGCAAATAGTGGGAAAAAATTTATTCCTTTTATATTGCATATTTAGGAATTGCTAAAAGTACGCAATATTTCAACTGTGTTGTTCCCTTGGTTATTGGTCGGTATGGAAACCGAAAATGTGATTAATCACAATACCTAAAACTTTATTCCCGATTTTTCCGTAACAATTTGCTTACGGCTTCATGGAAAAATGTGATCAGGTTAGCCTAATTCTTAAATAATGCTGTGTCGATACATTCTTGCCTGAAAGAGTTCTATTCCACTTGCTTTTACCGGTTTTATTTACCACATCATTGAAGGTCAGGGTGATGGCGGCGATGGACAATCCTTGACTCCAAAGCGCTCTTCTTTCAGATATTTTCCTTGCAGTTACCTTAGGGGAGATGTATCGAATTATATTCACATCATTTTTGGGGATGTGAAAATTAGGTTTTTCTTACTGAGTTGAGCGTGTGGAATTCTTTACTTGAAGATGATACGTTATGTGTGAACTGCTTAAGTGTCGCTGATGCATAGGTATGTCTCTAAATGATGCAGTATTGAACCCTGCCGGAATTTATTAATTTACTTAATTAATAATGAGAGTTTTAGCTCTGAATAGATAGTTAAGTGCTTTCTATTGCGTTAAGACTCGTGTGTGGGGTTGCACTTTTGGAATTTTAAGGAACAGTACACGGGTGTTTAGCAATAACCTGCGCTGTGTGGAAGTGGTTACTTCACGTGGTGTAGTCGCTTATCGCGGCATTGTTGTTGCCGGTGTTAAGAACTTTGAAAATCAGTACGCAAGTCAAGCAGTTGGCATGCAGTCAGAATGGCTGTTGGTCTTCTATGTCCATGTAGGAGATCGAGCAAATAACAAAATTTACTTCTGCACCATGATTTTCCCTCATGGTGTAGTTGTTGTGGCCGGTTCGTTGGGAAACGAGATGGGTAAGAGCGTTCAGCTGCCACAGCTTGGTAGTCAATCGACGGGTTCCCTTTGCTTGCATGACAATGCCATGGACATTAAGCCCCTCCTTAGTGGCGTGCTCCTCAAAGCGCCGCAAAGCCTAAAAGAATCTCTTATGTATAAATTAAGAAAGGATCAATATGCGTGCTGATAAGACGTCTATTGGCCGCCGGGTTATTGCGAGCCTTGGTGTTGTAGCTTTGCTGGCGAGCGGCTCGTTTGCTCCCGTTTCTGCGGAAGAATCACTCGGCGGAGCTGGTGCTGCGCAGAACAACCAGGCAGCTGCTGTTTATTTTGGCAATGTTGATAAGACTAAAAAAGGATCTGTAACGATCCATAAGCATGAGCACCAAGATGGTAGTAAGCCTGCTGTTGTGGGTAATCACCGTACCGGTGAGTACACCGGTACTCCTGCTGAGGGTATTGATGGTGTCAAATTTACCTATTTCAAGCTTGGTCTTGATCTAAGTACACAAGCAGGTTGGGATGCACTCCAAAACTATGGGACTCCTCCTAACGCATGTACCGGTGATGATCTCTCTGCTGAGGTTAAGCAAAAGTTTCCTCAGGCCACTAAAGTTGGAACAGTAACTACCGCTAATGGTGGTAAAGCTGATGTGACTGGTCTAGATGTTGACGCATATCTCTTCTGTGAAACTGATGCACCAGCTGACGTTGTTGACCGTGCAGCACCATTCATCGTTACTATTCCTTTCCCTGATACTGCGGAAAATCAGCAAAATCTTCCTACACCAACAAATGCTTGGCTCTATGATGTTCACGTCTTCCCTAAGAACGGTAAGACCAAACTAGGCAAGACTGTTGAACAGCAAGAACAGCATGGCTTGAGCATTGGTTCTGAAGTTCGCTTCCCAGTGACAGCTCAGGTACCTCGTATTGCTGACGGCAATGTATTTAAGCACTTCTACATTGTTGATCCTATGGATCCACGTTTTGCTCAGGATTCTCTTGGCGTTGAGTCCGTAACTCTTAACAATCTGCCTTTGACCCTGGATACCGATTACAAAGTTACTGTTACCGGTA
The DNA here is from genome assembly GCF_000980835.1 of Corynebacterium kutscheri. Classification (NCBI taxonomy): domain Bacteria; kingdom Bacillati; phylum Actinomycetota; class Actinomycetes; order Mycobacteriales; family Corynebacteriaceae; genus Corynebacterium; species Corynebacterium kutscheri. Next base: position 2,110,519 of record NZ_CP011312.1, on the reverse strand, counting down.
GCCTTGTTACTGTCTCCTTTACTCAATCGGGACTCACCAAGCTTAAGCTTAATCCTGGCACGGAAGTTAAGGCTATCTTCAAGGGCAAGCTGGAAAGGCTTGATCATGCCGGACTTGATGCCGGAAAGATTAAGAACCGTGCCTACGTTTACTCTGATACCGAGCCAAAACCAGGCGACGATAACCCACCAGCAGAGCCTCCTACCACTCCACCAACCACCCCACCACTGACTCCTCCTCCAGGACCTACCCCTCCAGGTGGCACCCCTGAGGTCAACACTTTCTGGGGCGATTTGACCCTGAAGAAGGTTGATGCTGGAGATAGTGATACTCCACTAGAGGGTGCAAAGTTCAAGGTTTATCCTGCGGCTGATCCTTACCCAGCCACTGCTGATCAGTGTTCTAAGGACTATGGTAATAACTCTGCCATTAAGAAGGCTGGTACTACGGGTGAAGATCTAGAAGCAATTTCTGATAAAGACGGCAAGGTTGAATTCAAGGGTCTATTCGTTTCTGATGATCAGAATGATCCAAAGTCGAAAGAATTCCGTTGCTACGTGGTCGTAGAAACTGAAGCTCCTGCTGGCTTCGTTACCCCGCAGGGTGAGAACGCTAAGTTCGCTGTTGCTGTGAAGATCGGCAAGAACGCAGAAGGCAGCTACGACTTGACTGTAAAGAACAACAAGCGCGACACCCCTGATCTACCTCTTACCGGTGGCCAAGGCGTTGCTCTTATGCTTATCGCTGGTGGTATCCTTATGATCATCGCCGTTGGTTCAGGCTTCGTATTCGTTCGTCGTATGCGCGGCTAGTACCGGTTTGCCTCTCAATCCCTAGGATCAAAAGTTTAAAGTATGACAACAGTGACCGCTCAGCCAGAAAATCCAATTGAGGATTCTCCAACCGAATCAAAGAAATGGGTCTTCTCCTGGCTTGCATGTTTTGCTTGCGTAACGGCTGTGGCGGCACTTCTTGTCGGTCTCTACCCCGCCACCGCGTCGTGGTTTTCCGCACGTGAACAGGCGCGAATTGTAGATAGCTATGGTTCCCAAATTGAGAATGCAAAGCCGCGTAGTTCTAGTGAGCTCATGGCTTTGGCACATGAGTACAATGCGCAGCTAAGCGCAGGTGCTTCGTTAGACGCGTGGGCTAATATCCCACGCGGTACCGGCATGGTAGAAGATGTAGTCCCGTACAAAGACCAGTTGCGTTTTGACGGCTCAGATGTCATGTCACGTATCCGCATTCCAAAAATTAATGTGGATCTGCCTATTTATCACGGTACTGATGATGAAACTCTGCTCAAAGGTGCCGGCCACTTGGAAGGAACTTCTCTTCCAGTCGGTGGCTTAGGAACACACTCGGTGATTACCGCTCACCGTGGACTAGCAGAGGCAACCATGTTTACCAACTTAAATAAAGTTGGAGTCGGAGACCGCTTTACCGTCGAGACTCTCGGGGAAGTAATGACCTACGAGATTCGCGACACCAAAGTGGTTAGCCCGGAAAACACTGAATTTTTAAGAGCCAACGCAGACCAGGATTTGGTTACTTTGGTGACATGTACCCCCTTGGGTATTAACACACACCGCATTTTGGTTACCGCAGAGCGAGTAACACCAACACCACAAGCAGACATTGAAGCTGCCCGTGCAAAAGCCGAAGTTGGTTTCCCTTATTCCCTCCTAGGCTTAGGAATCGGCATCATCATCATCGGAATCCTATTCTGGCGTTCCGGCTATCTCGCCGTTAAAAAACCACACACCGATGATGAATAGCAACTAGAACGTACAAAACACACACTATTGCCCACCAGAAGAGAACTTCTGGTGGGCAATAGCACATTATGGGTTAAAAATAGCCCACCCCATTGCGGCCAGTGTACTTACAGCTGTACCATCAAAGAATCTTCTTCCCAGAAGAAAAAGCTAGCCTGCCAGTATTTCTACCCTGGCAGGCTAGCCCATTTTTCTCATCAATTAACTCAAGTCAGCGACCAACCCTGAGCATTCTTCCGTGCCTGTCACAACCTTCGATAGACACCATCAGAATGAATAAGCTCATCATGAGTACCCACCTGCGTTAAGGCACCGCTTTCATCCAACACCAAAATCTGATCAGCATTACAAATAGTATCTAGCTTATGCGCAATAACTAACACCGTAGAACGCGCACGAAGATCAGCAATAGACTGCGAAATATGGGCTTCATTTTCTGCATCCAGAGCCGAAGTAGCCTCATCAAAAAGCACAATTGGTGCACCTTTTAATAATGCCCGTGCTACAGAAACACGCTGACGCTCACCGCCAGAAAGACGCTTTCCAGCTTCACCAACACGTGCCTGCCAGCCACCAGGCAGACGCTTGGCAATCTCAGCAACCCCCGCGAGCTCATCAGCTGCTCGAACCTCTTCATCAGTAGCATCCGCGCGCCCATAGCGAATATTTTCCGCCAAAGTTGTGTCATAAAGATATACATCCTGGAACACCATGGATAGTTGCTCCATGAGCTGCTCGGTAGGCTGATCACGCACATCAACCCCACCTACTGTAATCTGACCACTCGTTGTCTCCCAGAAACGTGCAATCAATTTAAACAGAGTGGTTTTACCACTACCTGAAGGACCAACAATAGCTGTTAAACTGCGCGGAGGAATAACAAAATCAATATCTTTCAATACCGGATAATCAGGATCGTAGCCAAAATGAACCTGATTAAATACCACTTCGCCAGGTCGATTTAACACAGCGCGCTTAGTTGCTTCCGGAAGCTCTGGAGTAGCTAAAATCTGCTGGATTTCGGTAACCGGCTTACGTGAGACCTCAATGGCGATCGCAAATTCAGCAAGTTCGTTAAGAACCGTCGAAAAGCGCAGCGATATCCCAGCAAAAGCAACAGCTGCTAGCGGATCCAAGATGGCAGTAGAGCCAAGGAAAATCGACACAATAATCAAAGCGCAGCTCAGTGCTTGCCCACTTAACCCGTGAATAATATTAGCTGTAATACCTAACCAAAGATCTTTATGCGCAGCACGAAGATAAGTTTCCTTAGCCTGAAGCAGCGGCCGATAATTACTGGCCTGCCCACAGGAACGCAGCGAAGGCTGAGTAGCACTAAACTCTAAGATCCGATCGGCATAAGCAGTACTAGTGGGAAAAACTATATTTTCGCCGCGTGCTTTAAAATGCCTGGATGCTGTAGTTGCTAGGAACATTACCGGGATAGTAGTTAAAAGGATCAAACCTAGTTGCCACGACCAGAAAAACGCAAGGATAGTCATGGTTACTGTGGTACTGAGTCCACGCACAATTGGGCCGACAAAATGCGCAGCACCTTGACCAACATTCATCATAGAACTGGTCATTAATTGAGAAAGATTTGTACTGAGCGCTTGAGTAAAAAGTCCCAATGGAATGCGCGTGATTTTATTGCCTAATCGAATATTTAACTGGAATAAGGCATCAATAGCTGATAGATAGCTTGCCGTGGCCTGAAAATAGGTTGCTACTGAAGCAATAATTGCAAGACCAACAAGTACTACCACCCAGCCTATCCACTGCATCCCCAAAACAGCCTCACCACTGATAAAAGAAGTAATCGCTGGGATAATCGTAAAAATAGCAATGCCTTCTAAAACACCAATCAGGCCTGCCCAGAAAAGGCCTTTTTTAAACGTGTGGTAGCCCTTATGAGTAAAAATAACCCGGTATGCGTCGAGAAGAAAAATATCTACCGCCCATTGCAGCCACGCATTATGCGCCCTAGGGTTAGCTTGCTGGGTATCCGGGGACGGAGTGTGGAAGTTATTAGTATCTTTACTCATACGAGATTTCCTTTAAGTTGCTTCCAATATGGATGCTCAGCTAATTGCTCAGCCGTTCCCAATGCACTGATTCGACCCTGGTCAAGAATGCAGATTTGATGCGCACCCATCACAGATTCCAGATGGTGACCAATGGCTAAAACAGTACGCCCACGCGCTAAGCGGTTAAGTGCTGCCTGGATATGTGCCGCACAATCTGGGTCGGTAGCAGTGGTAGCCTCATCGAGAATAATGATGGGCGTATTAGCAAGCAGCGCACGCGCAATAGCAATGCGTTGTTTTTGGCCTCCAGATAAATCAGTATCGACTCCAAGGACAGTATCGAAGCCGCGGGGTAATGCGTCGATTTCCTGAAGGATGTGTGCATCCTTGGCCGCCTGGCGGATACGCTGCATGGACGCATCGGGATCACTGAGCGCTATGAGCTCAGCAATAGAAAGTTTTTGCAAATAAGGATTTTGCAGCACAAAAGAGACCGTGGAATAAAGTTCTTGTTCAGAGAAACTTTGAAGATCTTTGCCCCCAATAGTAATAGAGCCTAATTCGGGATCGGAAAAGCGGGCTAACATAGTAGCTAGCGTCGACTTTCCCGACCCCGAATGGCCAACGAGGGTAGTTACAGTTCCCGGCTTACACTCGATGCTTACATCGCTGACCGCTGTAACTAGTTCGTTATCTATTCGATAACTGTAACTAACATTACTGAATTCGACGACCCCAAGAGGAGTGGAGGGAGTGGGTGCATCGAGGTAATGGGAGGGAAAAGCTTCTGAGGAAGCCTGGTCACCTTTCATTATATCAACAAAACTATCAATAGTGTTAGTGTCTACCGTTTGGGGTGTGGCTACGGGGCTGATTTTTTGGGTTATTGGTGTGTCTGGGTAATCAATTTGCTCGGTGTTCAATATGTCGATAATACGTAGCGCTGCGTTGCCTGATTGTTGGTATGACCAGGCAGTATTGGATAAAACTTCTAGGGTTCGCGGCAGTACTAGCGCAATTAAACAACATACCAATACTTGTGGCACAGTCGACCAACCTAATTTAGTGATAAATAGGCCACAACCGATAATAATTGACATTAATGTAGCGGTAGAGATCGTGGCAACCGCTATAGATGAGGCTTTAATAAGTTGACCGCACCAATCCCAATAAAAGGTACTAAAAGCTTTACAAGCGGCAGAAAACCGAGAATGTACCTTTCCGGTATGACCAAAATTCTTAAGAACATAGATACCTTCGGTTAGCTCCACTGCTACCGCAGAAATATCGGCTAATTTATCATCCATTTCTGCGGTTTTTGAGCCCATATCTTTCATGCAGAACATTTGCAGTCCGATATAAATGGGCAAGGTTGCTAAAGAAAGCAGTCCTAGCCGCCAATTCACGCTAAAAGAATATATAAGCAATAACACTGGGGTAGTCGCTGCCGCCGTGTATTCCACTGGCGCATGTGCGATGAGCATGTGGATCTGCGTGGTATCGTCCTGTATCGCTTTGCGCACTCGGCCATGAGCGGTATCGCTAAACCACGATAGCGGGGCACGTGCCAAGGTAGCGATGATTTTGTCTTGAATAATGCGGCGAAGTTTGAGATCGGCAAAATGAGTGATACTTAATGCGAGAAAATAGAGGGAACCTTGAGTAAGAAAAGCATAAATTAAGATCAGCCCTTGTTGTTGAAGTGCGTGAGTATTTATCTCACCAGGGGCAAGTAGAATAGAGCCAATCTGGGTTAACGCATAATATGGGGCAACACCGGCTATGCAGGAAGCGATAGTAAGCACCCTGCTAATCAGAATCCGAGTGGCTACGGGAGCCATGAGTTCTTTTAATGCTCGCTGGGCTTGTTTGCGCTTAGTTTTATACTCGTGAGTGGTTTCTTTTACTGTCGGTCGGGTAACCAAGAGTTGATCGTCGGGAGTTACATCTTTTGACATTAGCGCGTTAATCCTGCCCGGTGGAAATGCTTGCGTGCTGTTCTTGCACCTAACCAACCACTACTCAAGGCAACAATAAAGATGACTACTGCCCAGATACCGATGATGGTAGGTGTAAAAAGGGAGCGCATGGAATCGGAATATTCTTGTCCCATGGTTGCGGTGATGGTTTCGTAGTAAGCATCGGCATTAAAAATAATGGGGATAAGCGGTACGACTATCCACAATTTGAAAACGGCATAAGCCAGGATTGCGCGGGTGGCTTGTAAGGCATCATTTTTGCCACAGTTACTCATGATCAGATCTGCGACAAAGCCAAATAGTGGGCACGCTACTAGAACCAGTGCAGTATGTCCTGGAGTCATAATCAATCCAGTAATCAAACCTACAACGCTTAGTGTGCCCACTTTAGGCACTCGTGCCATAAGTAACATGAGAACAATTCCACCTAGCACGATGCCGATGATCCAGCCGACAAACATAAATGGTGGGCCAAAGAACCCTAACATGCCTGGGATATAGAACGAGAGAATATAAACAACACTAAAAATCGTAATATTAACCAGATCGCGAACGTTGATTTTCTTCATAAAATCTTCCTTATCGAAGTAGACCTGCACGGTATTAACATGTAGGAGAGAGCTTGGGGATGCGAATAAGATAGTCACCGCACATCTGCACTAACTCAGGATCATGAGTAATAACAGCCACGATGCACCCAGAATCAGCAAGGCTACGAATAAGCTCACTAATGCCACGTAAATGGGTGTAATCAACCCCCGAAGTAGGTTCGTCAAAAATAACAATGCGGCGATGTGCGGCTACGGCTGCGGCAATAACAAGACGTTGTGCTTGCCCACCCGATAACGAAAGCGGGTGGCGATCCTGATACTCACTGAGCTCTAATTGAGTTAAAAGCTCATCAACGAGGCCAGTAGCTTCATCACTGGCAGAAAGCCCCAAAGTCACTTCGCGGTGTACTGATTCGCTAAAAAGTTGTCGCTGCACATCTTGCATGACGATTGCACACTCCTGGAGACGCGCTCGTTGCGATAACACCTTTTCGTCCAAGATAAACTGTGCTTTTTTACCTTGAGTATGGGTAGTATTTCGGCGTAACCAGCGTCGTTGGGCAGGTTTGTTTGGTGTCGCTAACCCACAAATAAGCCGGGCAAGGGTGGTTTTTCCCGCCCCATTATCGCCGCTAATAATAGTTACCGCACCCGTTGGAAGATGAAGATAACCACAGTCAAGGACTGGTTTTCCAGGTTCATAACCAAAGTGAAGATTTGCTATTTCTAACCCTGGTTTTACCCCGGATTCTTCTTTCGCCGCAGGTGGACTAGGTAAATCAGGCGGTTTTGGCGGGCTAAGCGAACGCAGGCCTCGTTGAATGCGCTCATCGGCAGTAAGCGCAAAAAATTCTTTACCGCTGAGTTTTTCGATGATCTTCTTATCCGCGATCCGGTAGACAACATCGCTAAGCTCAGCAAATAAATAGAGCCGGTGTTCTGCAACGATGATTGTTTTTCCTGCTGCTTTAAGGCGGCCGATAAGTTCTTGAAATTCTTGTATTGCCTCAGTACCAAGATTTGAGGTGGGTTCGTCGAAAAACAGTACCTCTACGTCCATAACCAGGGCGCATGCGCAGGCTACTTTTTGTAATTGGCCACCCGATAGGGTGTTCAAGGAGCGCTCTAAAAGATGACTAATTCCGGCCTGATTAGCTGCCTGCTGAATGCGATTTTTAATAATGTGAGGATCAACCCCGTAGTTTTCCAATGCAAAAGCAAGCTCGGTGCGCACTGTGCTCGTGAAAAACTGGGTGCGTGGATTTTGGAAAATAGTAGCCGACCAGCGACCAACATCATGAAGTTCTACGGGGCAAAGATCATGACCAGCAACTTGAACCGTACCAGTGAATTTTCCTTCATAAAATTTAGGTACCAGGGCGTTCATAACTCTTAACAGGGTAGTTTTACCCGATCCAGAAGCACCTACTAGTAACACTAATGAGCCAGCAGGAATTCTAAGACTTATTTCTTCCAACTGGCAGATTAATTCTGGTGGCGTTTGGGTAGTGGCATCCTTTTCCGCGAACAGGGAGGAATTGGGATCAGTACGCTGATAGGAATAGCTAACATCGCTAAGCGCAATAATGGTGTGATTATTCGTGGTGCTCATTACACCGCCTCCCATATGCGCCAGCTCAGCAAAACAATCAAAATGAAAATAATGAGTGCATCGCCCAGGCCGAAATGCGTTGGCCACGTAGTACTACGTTGTTTTTGTGCACCAAGGCCTTTCATAATGACAGCCGCGGAAAGGTTATCAGCAATGCGTGCCGCAGAAGCCAGGAAAGGAATAATAAGATATTCGGCAGTACGTAGTGGATGAAAAAGAAGTGTGCTGGTACGAGGAATCAAATTGCGCAGCTTCATTGCCTCAACAATGGCAGTGAACTCTTGCAGCGCCATGGGGAAAAATCGCACTACCACCATGATTGGCACATACACAAAAGTAGGTGCGCGCATTTGGGTTAACGCGGCGCCTATGCGGGAAATATCAGCAGCCTGAAAAGCGACTACTGCGATGCCAAAAATGCCACTAAACCGGAACATCCAAAAAGCAATAAATACTAAAAATGCAGATACTGATGATTCCCACACTAAGGGCAGCAGATAAAGGCAGGAAAGCCAGAAAAGAATAAACACCGCCCAGGAAAGCCAAATCTTTGGTGACGTGAGCAGTACCAAGCCAATAGAAATAAGCGCATTTATAGCTAAAGCAAACTCTGATGAGCCATTAGACGTTAATAAAACATTGACGACGATAAACATCAAGGTTAACGTGCGAGGATCAGCAATGTGGCGTTGGTTGGCACTGGCTGAACCAACGCCATCGGGAGGGTGGCCCAACGACACCATATTTTTTAACACAGCCTAACCTTAAACCTATGTTATGGCAGGGTAAAGGGCTATTGACCTACTTTAGGGGTAGTAACCTTTTTAAGAGGTAGTTTTAGGTGGGTAATAGTTCAATTATGGGGGGTGTGAAATAATTCTTTTTATTCAACCCTATGCAATACAGTTACACATTCACTGCGATAGTAGCAGTCTATTGCCCAGGTGCTAGCAGCTACCCCAAGTGTATGTGGATGTTTTTGTGTAAATTTTCCCATGCTCTTTGTGTCGCTTGAGCGGTCAGTAAAATTTCTTTAACCAATGAGCAGAATACAGTAGGCGGGAAGGGCTGCGTCGAAAAGTAAAAGTATCAGCAAACAAAAACATATGACCCCGGGGAAGTAGACTTCATACTTATGAAAATTGAACACGTGGCACTCTATGTTGCCGACTTAGAACAAGCCCGCGAATTTTTTGAAACCTATTTTGATGTTCAAGCAAGCCAGCGCTACGTTAACTAGCGCACGGGATTTTCCTCTTATTTCATGTCTTTTGCTGAAGGTGCGCGTTTAGAAATAATGCATAATGCTGCGCGCAAAGCTGTAGCTGAGCCAATGGCATTGGGCTATCACCAGCTTGCGGTGAGTGTGGGTAGCAAAGAAGCTGTTGATGCAAAGACCAATCAGCTTTTTGCTGCCGGATACGATTGCGTGAGTATGCCGCGTACCACTGGCGACGGCTACTATGAATCCGTCATTGTCGATGTTGAGGGAAACCAGATCGAAATTACTGTTTAAGCGGGTAGTTCCTATGAGGAATGTAGGTGGGTTTCTTGAGTTTCTACTGGGGCAAGCAGACTAGATTGGTAGTTAATTTCGCCAGATTTAATGCCGGCATAAAACTCCATCTTTGAGTCGATATAGCCCAGCATTTCCCGCAAAACCTCGATTTTCTGCTCAACAATAATCCGCTGGTTGGCAAGGATAGTTTCGCGCTGGGGAATAGATTCTTCACCTGCTAGGCACAGATTCATATATTCCCGCATGTGCTTAATGCCCATGCCGCACTCGCGTAAACAGCGCAAACCTTGTAGCCAGGCGATATCATGCTCATCGAAAACTCGATAATTGTTTTCATCGCGTAGCACACGCGGTACTAGCCCGATTTTGCAATAATAACGCACCGTCTCAATAGCAATGCCACTGGCTTCGGCAGCTTCTTTTGTTGAGTACACACCCACAAGGTACCTCTAATTAGTGTGACGGCGCTGCTGGATAAGATCCTGCATAAAGTCCACGGTAGCAGTGCTTTCATGGTCAAAGAAGAGGGAAGTGCCCTCATCGAGGCCAGCGATTTTTTCCATATCTGCTTCGGTTAAGCTGAAATCGTCGATAGCTAAATTCTCTTGCATGCGCTCCTGGCGAACAGATTTTGCCAGGCTGACAATGCCGCGTTGATATAACCAGCGCAACACTACCTGCGCTACCGATTTACCATAGTGCTGTCCGATCTCGGTGAGAACGGGATTATCAAAGAGACCAGAGCGTCCTTCACCAAAAGGTGCCCAGGCTTGAACGACCACCCCTAAGCGTTGTAGTTCTGCTACCTGCTCTGTTCGCTGGTGGAATGGGTTGATTTCAATCTGATTGACTACCGGGTAAACCTTGTTGAATGAACCCAGATCATGCAGGCGTGCGGGAGTAAAATTCGATACCCCAAGCGAACGAATAAGCCCTTCTGACTGCGCACGTTCTAGTGCTCGCCAGGAGCCATAAGTGTCATTGAATGGCTGGTGCAATAACACGAGGTCGATATAGTCAAGCCCTAATTTTTCCAGGGAGATGAGGATGCTG